>DAOUER010000036.1:0-3265 GCA_034430375.1 Dehalococcoidales bacterium | reverse complement strand
TCCACCATGAAATGCCCGAGGAAAAAACCCCGCCTGACCCGGAACAAGAGGCCGCCATGAAGGAAAGAGGAAAGAAAATATTTGAGGATATCCCGATGAACCGCTTCGGCGAAGCTAAAGAGTTGGGAGGTTTAGCCGTACTTCTGGCTTCAGATGCTTCCAGCTATATCACCGGCCAGATCATGGTCCAGGATGGCGGACGGTCAGTAAAACACTAGGATTTCCAGGGTATTAGTGTTCAACTGGAAATCTGACTGCAAGATGAAGAAAAAAGCAGGCCACGGAGTAATTCCGTAGCCTGCTGCCTTTTTTATACGGCTATGCTTATCACGACCGGTTAGAAGTCCTTGCTCTCCTCCTGAGTCCGCCTGGTGAGGTCGGCATCCCACTTGACGTAACCATCCCTGTCCAGCTTAAGGGAATCGCGGGTCCATGTCATTTCCTTGAGGCTCTCAATAACGATGGGCAGCTTCTGGAAGGGGATGACGAGGATTACCAGTCCCTCCGGGTAAACACGCCGGCCGTTCATCCCCCAGGATAAGCCACTCACCATGTAATTTATCTTGCCGGTCTGGTAGGGGTAGATGTAGAGCGAGCAGCAGTTGGCCACCGAAGTGCCTATGGACTCGAACGGATCGCCGGTGGTATAGGTATTGGCCCTGAGCAGTATTTCCGCCTGCGTGGCGGGGCAGACGAAGACGAGCAGGTCCGGCTCGTAGACGATTTTGTCCAGCGGCGAGTAGAGCACGTAATGGACGGAGCCCGGTACCATGTGGGGACAGAAGGTCCGATGCCTGAGGTTGGCCGCCGGCCTCTGGAAGGTGCCCAGATTGACGCCCAGCCGTCCGCCGTCCGGGTAATGCAGCGTATCACTCGAGCCCGGCAGGCCGAGGAACATCTTACCGACGCAGTCCTCCTCTTCCGCGGTGATGTAGAACGGTTCGCCTTTCTCCTGGCACGCTTTCACCATTTCGCACAGGCCGCACGGCTTGTCGAGTTTCTTGAATCCCTCCGGCTTGTAGAAACAGTAGTTGATGGCCACCGGTAAGCGCTCGAATTTGAACTTCTTGAAGATTGAAAGGTCCGTTTTAAGCGGTAACAAGGTCCAATCCGGCATATTAACAATCCCTCCATAATGTTGCGGTTACCTTACATACTATATTAAAAGCGCTGCCGCTGACAACCTCCGGTTACGTACTCATGGATAGGGGAAAAACGAGCGGCATGCTGACGTAAAGAGGACTCAAGGAACTGGGACTTGCTGATATTACCGCCGATTTAAAGTCGAGGGACCTGCTGCGTTAGTATTATTCTATCCGTTGACGATTTGATAGAATAGGAGTAGAATTCACTTCAGTCTTCTTTTCTAATACCCGATAACATATACCAGTAAATACGGGGGGAAGTATGTCTGATAAAAAAGAGGCAATGAAAAGAAGTGAAACAGTACATGGTGTCTACAGAGTCGGAGACCTGTATTATTGCGCCAAATGTCACACCGTAGTGAAGTCCGGTGAGCAATGTCCTAATTGCCATACAGAATTTGACTGGGATAAAATCAGATTTGCCTTTGAGAAATAGCCGCCGATTAAAAGTCGAGGGGCCTGTTCCGCTGATTTCACGCATTATACTATTGAAGTCAGTCCGTTTACTTGTTAGAATTATCCTTAGTGAGCGTGCCCCAGTAGCTCAGGCGGATAGAGCAGCGGTTTCCTAAACCGCGTGTCGGGCGTTCGAGTCGCCCCTGGGGTACCATTATTTCAAGCTAATAATGCTCTTTTAAGAATTTGTACCCGGCGAATTTTTCATTTTAGCTAACGGATAGCTAACCATTTCAGCTGCTAGGTTTTTAGCCCTTTTAGCGAAGATATCGTCGAAACGTACGGCAGTTGCTTACTGCAAGCCCGGCGGCGTCAGGTCTTTGCCCGGTAAACTTCTTGTCTGTCGGAACTGCCCCCGACTTCGTTTCGCCGTATGGTTAGTTTTTCATGGTCGTCTGTATCTGGTCGCCGCTGGTGTCCGTTATCACCGAAGTGCCGGTCAGCGGAAAATCTTTTAGTGTTTGCATCGATGCAGATGCAATCAAAGATATTCTCAGCCGACTACCTCGGGGTGAGTCAGTCTCTTGGTGTGATGAGTTGTATATAGGGCAATTAACAGAGACGCACATCGACCTACAGTTGCCACCTGAGCAGATTGTAGATACGATCAGGGAACACGCTGATCTGTGTTACCTGGATTTTACAGTTACAGTACGAAGCTATTGAAAATGAAGGTTACGAAATAGTAGATTGTGACTCAACAAAACCGGTGAAATTGGATATCGCGCTTAATTACCAGGATTCATCACACGTCCAATGAACAGGATCGTACCGGTTTCAATATCTCGAATGATGTAGATAAAGGGGCGGTCAATGGTAACTTCAACTGGCTCACCGGGCATAGCCTTAAGATCCATTATCACGGCGGTGGCCGCCGCCGCTTCTGTCCCCGCTTCATCAACAGAGACAAAAGCCTTGTGAACGACATCTTTAATAAAAAGTTCGTCATTACCCGTCATACCGGAAAAGTCTGCCTCAATAGAAAAAGCAACTGTCATCCCCAGGGCTTCCAGTGTATCCTTAAGGCTAAACTCGGATTCATATTCAAATTTGGGCATTGACAGGATAACGTTGTTTATCTCGACTGCACTGATGATTTCTTTAAGCGTCTGTACGTCAAGAGAAGCCTCAAATTTCTCAAAGTCACTTTCTTCGGGCAGCAGTATAACCATAGAGAGCTCACCACCGTCGTACTTCAACTCAACCGCCTGGTATTCATCGCCTTCGGCATAGCCGAATTCTTCAGTTTGGCACATCATTTGCACAGCAACATCTCTACCATCAAGCAGATGAAATGATGCCTCGGCGGTATTATCCTCATCAAAGGGGTGCTGCCACGCCGCATTAAAATATATGGCATTAGTTAAAACAAGGCGGGTTAATGAACTGATAATACCCTTTTTAATCAGGTCTTTAATCCTGCCTTCGGTCTGGTCATTAACCCAGTCATTAATGGTAACGCGAGACTCCTCTGGTGCACTTATAAAATCAAGCAGCCTTAATCCAGCGCCGTAGTTTTCAGCCACTATATCCAGGTAATCGGAAAGGAATTGATAATCTTTCTGCCCCCAGATGGCATTTACCACATTGAATCTGAAACCCTCATCATCTTTCCCCTCTGCTCCTTCACCACGCTTGGCTAGTAATAAGTCAAGGCCATTAAA
>DAOUER010000035.1:0-2808 GCA_034430375.1 Dehalococcoidales bacterium | reverse complement strand
TGGCGGGGATGGGGTAGTCCACATCATGGGGATTACAGTTAGTATCAACAATGGCAACGATGGGTATGCCCATCCGCTGGGCTTCGGCGATGGCTATTCTTTCTTTGGTGGGATCGATAATGAACAGGGCTCCGGGCAGTGTGGTCATTTCTTTGAAACCGCCCATCTGCCGGTTCATCTTCTCTATCTTCTCGTTGATTTTCAGGATTTCTTTCTTGGTCAGCCGGCCGAACTCACCCCTCGATGCCTGGTCTTCCATGCGTACCAGCTGGTCGATGCGCGCCTGGATGGTGGCAAAGTTGGTGAGCATGCCACCCAGCCAGCGCAGGTTGACGTAGTACATCTCGCAGCGGTTGGCCTCTTCTTCCACCGATTCCTGGGCCTGTTTTTTAGTGCCGACAAAGAGTATCGATTTACCCTCGGCGACGGTATCCCTGATGAAGTCGCAGGCTTTGTCCAGCATGACGGCCGTCTGTTCCAGGTCTATGATATGGATGCCGTTACGCTTGGTGAAGATATACTGCTTCATCCGGGGGTTCCAGCGGCCGGTCTGATGCCCGAAGTGGGCGCCGGCTTCTAAGAGTTGCTTGATTGTTGCTGTGTCTGGCAAGTTTATTGACCTCCCATAGTATATTAATCATAAGAATCAGGATGATGGTCCTTAACAGTATAGCATAATACCAATTGAAACGGCAATAGACTTATGTTAAGAAGTCAGAGTACAAACCGGGGGGTATATTCTTTACTCTTCGTGGATGAGTAATGGGTCGCGGCCGTAAACCCAGTTATACATCAGTCCGTGACCTTCTGTGTAGAGCTTAGCCACCAGCAGGTTCCCTTCGGCTCTTATGTCCGTTTCGGTAATAAAATCGGTCCAGGGTATCTCGATACCAATTATATCCGTGTTATTAATACGCTCTTCAAGAAGCGATACATTAACCTCGGCGTCTTCGTGATTTTTATGGTAGAGGATCAGTAGCATGTAAGTACCGTTTTCATCTTTACCGGGCGCCGAGCCGAAAGTATTGAAATATTTCAGCCGGGGCCCCGGATACGTTCCCGGGTATTCCGGGTCGCCGTTGACCATGGATTCAACACCCATAACAGCCGAATAGACATTAAAGTCTAATAGCTTATCGGTTATCTCGGCAAATTCCGATAAATCGGCCAGGCTTTCTATATCATCCTTGCTGGAATCAATCATTGATTTCACGTTTTCCAGGGAATAAGAGTAAAAAAGATATTCCGGAGTTATCGCCAGCGGCCTGGCCCGGCCCAGCATATCGATGTGAGGTGGAGCAATCATTACAGCAAGACTTGGGTTTATATGAGTATTCAACCCATCACCCCAGCTATGTACCGTGACACCGTTATACTTTTCTGTGGTGTAAGCGTATATCGCCCAGTCCGGCCATTCGTCCTGATTGCTCAAAGCGTCACTGGTTGCCTGCGGGTCGAACCGGCCGATGGCCGCTACCACATTGGCCGGGGGCGCTCCGGCCTGGATTTCAGCATCGATATTGGTAAAACTGTACCCTACGTATTTATCATTGATAGTCCCGGTAACGGCGTACCGGCCGTAGCCGGTAATATCCGAACCCAAAGCTAGTAGTTGGAGTTGTAGTTCTCTTTCAAGTATCAGGTCAATAAATCCCTGAATCGATATCGACTGTTCATCGAGTTCAACCAGGGAGATACCGTTATCTTCATAGAATGAAGCATAATCAATGAGAATGATTGGAGCGTATGATATATCTACATCAGCCGGTATAAGACCGAGTAGTTCATTAAAACGATTTGTTTTATCCTCTCCGGAACATCCGGCCAACGCGGAAAAGGCAATTACCAACGCCGTAATCACCAGAACGAATGGAATCAATCTACGCAGCAGCTTCATCACAATTACCTCCCAACACAACAGTAGACGCTAAACAGTCTTATAACACGATAACGGCAGGCTGTCAATGGATTTATTAGGATTAATGCGATAAGGGCGGCTTGGGTGGGAATAGATAAGCTAGAGAATCCCTTGACAAACCTCCCACTCCCATGTTAAATTGAAATACAATTAAATTATGTAAAGGCTGTGAACAGGACTAGTAAGTTCCGCAGCGGGGCTCAGAGAGTCGGGTTAGGTGTGAGCCGACGCCAGCGCCGGAACCGAATGGACCTGGAAGCCGCAAACCGAAAGCTTAAAAAAGTTAGTAGGCTTTGCCGCCGGGGAAGCGTTAACAAATCCCGAGGTATCGAGCCATTACTCCGTACCTGATTGAGATGGCCTCTCCCCTATCCCGTTAAGGCTAAGAAGGGTGGCACCGCGGAAGCTAGCCTCCTGCCCCTTCAAGGGTTGGAGGCTTTTTTATTTGGTGAAATGATGTATTATCCGGGTCTGGAAGAAGTAAAGAAACTGAGCAAGCAGGGTAACCTGGTACCGGTCTACCGCGAGATTAAAGCGGACCTGGAAACCCCGGTATCGTCGTACCTGAAAATAGCCCGCGGCAGCTATTCCTTTTTACTGGAATCTGTAGAAGGCGGCGAGCGGCTAGCGCGCTACAGCTTTATCGGCACCCAGCCATCGCTGGTAATCAGCACCTCCTGCGAAAAAGCCACCGACCCCTTGCTGCTGATTGAGCAGGAGTTCAAGCATTTCAAGCCCGTTATCATCGAAGGATTGCCGCGCTTTCACGGCGGTATGGTGGGTTATCTAAGCTACGAACTGGCCCGCTATTACGAAAAACTCCCTTCGCCGGATAACGACACGTTAGGCCTTCCCGAATCGGTGATGATGCTGGCCGATACGCTGCTGGT
>DAOUER010000034.1:0-5865 GCA_034430375.1 Dehalococcoidales bacterium | reverse complement strand
CAGGTAATCGTCCTGGGCAAGGTAGCGAGGACGATAACCACCGAAGACTATTATGACTATACACCTTCCCTTCTCAAGACGGTAGCAGAATCATTAGAACGCCTCCGGACTGAATATGATATCGTCGTCATCGAAGGCGCCGGCAGCCCGGCGGAAATCAACCTCAAAGAGAGAGAAATCGTCAATATGCCCGTTGCTAAAATGGCGGAGGCTCCCGTCCTGCTGGTGGGCGATATCGATAAAGGCGGCGTATTTGCCTCGCTGGTGGGCACCCTGGAACTACTGGATGAAGACGAAAGACGTTATATCAAGGGACTGATTATCAACAAGTTCCGCGGCGATTTGCGGTTTTTCGGCGACGGCGTGACCATGCTGGAAAAACGCGCCGGGAAACCGGTACTGGGGGTGATTCCTTATTTCCGGGATATCCGTATTGCCCAGGAGGACTCCGTCTATCTCGACGATAGGCCAGATAGCTCCGCTACCGGAGATCTGGAGATTGCCGTCATCCGCCTGCCGCATATCTCCAATTATGATGACTTCGACCCCATGGAGGACGAAGGCTGCCGGGTGCGGTTCGTTACCCAGCGCTTTGATATCGGCAATCCGCACCTTATCATCCTGCCGGGCACGAAAAGCACTGTTAGCGACCTCCGGTATCTGCATCATTCCGGCCTGATAAACAATATCATGCTCAAGGTCAGGGAAGGCGTTCCTGTCCTGGGCATCTGCGGCGGCTACCAGATGCTGGGAAAGAAAATTCTCGACCCGCTTGAAGTGGAGTCCTCTGAGAAAGAAATCGACGGACTCGGCTTGCTGGACGCGGTGACCGAATTCACCCGGGATAAGTCGACGCGCCAGGCCAGAGCGAAAGTGATATCGGGTCACGGTTTGCTGGCCGGAGCCGAAGGAATAGAACTCTCCGGATACGAAATCCACATGGGACAGACTACCTGCCGGGACGGCTCTCCCGCTTTCCAGATAACCGGGACTCCCCGGGAGTCTGCCGGCCATCCCGACGGCATGATTAATCAAGAGGGTACGGTGATGGGGACCTACCTGCACGGACTTTTCCACAACGACGAATTCCGCCGGGCGTTTTTAAACTCTTTAAGGAGACGCTGGGGCCTGCCCGAGGATGATAATAATACCCCCGTGGAAAAACCCGATGAGTACGATAAGCTGGCGGAGCTGGTCCGCGGCAGCCTGGATATGCCGGCTATCTACCGGATTATGAAGGCAGGGATTTAGCCGCTGTTCCTATTGACAGTAGCCGGGCAATGGTGTAACATGAATTCGCGCAATTACTCCGGTAGTTGCGTCACATTCTTTTAGTGAGGTGAGTGCTATGCCGTACTACGTAATGATGACCAAATTGACCGATGCTGGAAGAAAGACCTTAATGAACAATCCAGGCAGGATCTGGGAAGTGAATAAAGAAGTAGAGGCAATGGGAGCCAAGATACTGGTCCAGTACTCGCTACTGGGTGAATATGATTTTATCAATATCCTGGAAGCCCCGAACAATACGGTCATAGCGCGGGTTGCGGCGGCGCTGGGTTCCCGGGGGACGATGCAGCCCACGACGATGTCGGCCATCACCGTTGAGGACCTTATCAAAGAAATCCAAACAGCCAAAGCCAATAAGTGAATGTCAGATAAAAAACTGCTAAAATTGGGATAATAGTAGAAAAGGCTCCGATTTTTCGGGGCCTTGTTTCAGCAGGAACGGGACTGGATACGCGCCAGGGCAGGGGAGGGTATTTCCAGGTCAATAAAAAGCCATGAAATGTCAGAAATGCCAGCGTGATATACCGGAAAACGATAGCTTCACGCACCTCGGTGAAATTCTCTGTGAAGACTGCTATATGGACGTAAGGTCGCCGGCCAAGTCCTGCGATCCGTGGGCGGTGTACTCGGCGACGCGCACGCGTGAGACGGCCGGGCTTTCCGGCGCTGAGGGATTGAATTCGCTGCAGCAGGCCATATATAACTATATTAAGGCTAAAGGCAAAGCTACCCCGGAAGAGATAATAACCAAATTCAATATCACCCCCAAGGACTTGCAGAACCAGGTAGCTACCCTGAGGCACTGCGAACTGGTGAAGGGCCAGAAAAACGGGCTGAACATCTATCTGGTGCCTTTCAGCCGGTGACGGGCGGTTTTCCCGGAAAAACTGGTAATCTTTACTCGTTTTATGCCTATAATAACTGACCGCAGTTTAGTACAGAAACCATGAATATCAGCGCGCAAGAAATAATCATCATCGTCCTCGTCATCATCGCTATCCTGTTTATCACACGGGTTGTCAGGATAGGGCGCAGTACTATCAGTTACGATGAGGATACCCGGTCCGAGGTCATGATGAGCCAGTACCGGCGCAAGACTCAGAGAATCCTGGATTTCTTCTGCAGAATCGGGATTTCTCTGGTGGTGGTGGGGGTGATTCTACTAATCCTGGGGGCCGCCTTTTTCAAGTGGGCCGTCCAGAGTTATATGTGGTCGGCCGTTGTAATCGCTGTCGGCGGCATATTAATCGTTATCTTCAGAAGTAAAAAGTGAAGAGTCCATGGTCGCACCGCTGAAACCGCTCAAGTGGTATAAAACACTCGGCAATAAAAAAGGACGTCTTGAAGCCGGGGCGTTTATCGTTGAGGGTGACCGGGCTATCCGGCAGATTCTCAGTATCTCCCCGGAAAGCATCCTGGAAATTATTACCCCGGAAGAACCCCCGCCCGTTTTCCATGAATACCCTGTAAGTCTTCTACCGGAAAGCCGGTTTCAATCAATCTGTCATACCCGAACGCCCCAGGGAATCCTGGCTGTGGTCAGGTTGCCGGCGGATACCTATTCCGACTCGCTGCCGGAAAATCCCGGCGGGAAAATCCTGCTTCTGGAGGATATCCAGGACCCGGGCAATACCGGCACCCTGGTCCGCACCGCGGCGGCATTCGGGTTTACCGGCGTAATCATGACGGAAAGCGGTGCCGATCCCTTTTCACCAAAAGCTGTGCAGGCATCGGCCGGTTCGGTGTTATCAATATGGCTCAGAAGGACGGACGAATATCCGGATCGTATCCGGGAGTTAAAAGATTCCGGCTATACATTGGCAGCGGCGGATGTGGATGGCAAAGAACCGCCGGCGGTGCTGGCCCACCGGGATAAAATAATCCTGGCTCTGGGCAATGAGGCCTCCGGTCTTTCCCGGGCAATACTGACCATGTCCGATTATTGCGTCGGTATCCCCACCGACCGGGAGAAAGCCGAATCGCTGAACGTGGCCGCCTGCGGTGCTATCCTGATGTACCTCGGCAATTAGGTTATCCGGCTAAACAAGAATTCCAGCAGTACTTTTTACCCATATTTGCCGTTAGCCGACTAGTGCCGCGCCGTTGCATCGGCGTCTTAGTTTAGCCCGTACGCGGGCTACCAGTGAGCGACTCCCAAAAGGCTTGCGTACGTAGTCATCAGCTCCCAGTGATAAAGCTCTCTGTAATCCTGCAGGCTCGTATCGCGGCGTGAGGATGATAACAGGCACATCAGAATTCTGGCGGATGCGGCGGAGTTCCTGAAGAGTTTCGTCTTCCCCGACCCCGGAATCAAGGATAACCAGATCGGGTTTCGCCTGATCGAGTAACTCCAGGGTGGTATCGCTGTCGGTAACAACGATAGTATCGAAGCCTTCCGTCTCCAGGGTGTTATTGAGTAATTGACGCATATCCCGGTCGCGGTCGATCACCATTATACGTTGGGGAGTATTCATAGCAGCGATCTTTCCTCTGTATTAAGAGTCCCGGGCATGATGTCTAGTTCTGTATGCCTTTGGGCAGTTCTATTTCCCAGAAAGGTACCAGGGTTGACTTACGTTTGGTGCTGATGGTGACCTTAGAGCCGCCCCGGGAACCGACTACTTCAATATCGCCCTGAAACGGCATGTTTCCCACCATATTATTATGGGAAGGGATGTCTTCATGTGATTGCCGGAACAGCTTCATATCGGAAATATGCTGTTTGAATGACTTAACGCTTTTCCAGATAAACATCATTGATGGCTTTCTCCGTTGCACTGATATAACAATACGAAGAATGACTCACAATGATATCAAAAAGAGGGTGTGCAGACTCACATATAAGTCACGGCAAGCAGGAAATTTCCGGAAAAAGCCATCGCGACTTAGAGAGTCTTGGCCCGGGTATTTACGCCGGCCCTTCAGGAAGGTTTTGACATGATGTATCCTATACCGGGCCGGGTCAGGATATAGGTGGGATTCTTGGCATCATCTCCCAGCTTCTTCCTCAGCCGGGCGATATTAACCTGGAGGAGATGGGGGGTCCCCAGATAGGCTTCACCCCATACCTTGTTTAAAAGCTGGTCCGGGGTCACTACCCGTCCCGAATTCTGGGAGATATATGATAACAGCCGGTATTCGGTTGAGGTAAGTATTAGTTCATTACCGTTCATGGAAACCCGGTTGGAACCATAGTCGATGGTAAGGTCTTTATAGTGAAAAACCGAATTAGATTGCTTTTCCTGCGAGCCGGTGCGGCGCAGCAGGGCTCTTACTCTTGCGGCCAGCTCGCTGGCGGAAAAGGGTTTGGTTACGTAATCGTCAGCCCCTATATCCAGGCCTTCCACCTTTTGCTTATCGTCACCCATGGCGGTGACCATAATAATGGGGATATTGGAAAACTCGCGGATATGCTGGCAGACCGTATATCCGTTCATATCGGGCATCATGATATCCAGCAGTACCAGGTCGGGAGTATCTTTCTCAAACACCTTCAGGGCGGATTCACCGTTGTTAGCGGTCAGCGTCTGGAAATTCTCCAGTTCCAGCATGCGTTTCATCATCCGCAGCATGCGGATATCGTCATCCACGACTAATATTGATATATTTTTTGAGGACACTGTAATACCTCTCTTTCCCGCTAAGATATTGTCCTCAACTGAGAGTACCGGCTGATATGACTCTCATAATATTATTACCCTTATTTACCCTTGTTGTCCAGAGGTAAGGTTAAAAACACCGTACTGCCTTCGCCCAGGGTGCTTTCAACCCAGATACTCCCGCCGTGAGCTTCTACCAGTCTCCGGCAGATATACAGGCCCAGGCCCAGACCGTCTACCCCCGAATACAGCCTTTGTTCTATCCGGTACATTCTGTCGAACACATTGGTCAATTCCTCAGGGGGAATGCCGGCACCCCGGTCGGTGACACTCAGCAGGATATCATTACCGGTCTTTTTAGCGGCAATGGTTATCCTGGTGTCCGGCGGTGAGTACTTAACGGCATTATTAATCAGATTATCCAGGACCTGCCGTATACGCTTGGTATCAATATTTACATTTGGTATATCCTTGCTGATCCGGGTTAATATTTCGTGTCGAGTCGTCCTGACTCTGGCTTCGGCGGTAACTGCTTTCACGAGTTTTAACACGCTTGCGGGGTGCTTTTCGAGTTTGAGAAGTCCAGCTTCCATGCGTGAAGTATCCAGTAAATTATCAACCAGAATGGCCAATCTGTCGGTAGAATGGTCGATGGACTTTAGATAATCCCTCTTCTCGGTGGGATTTAGCCGGCTGAAATAATCCAGCATCATGGTGGAATAGCCCTTGATGGTGGCCAGCGGCGTACGCAGTTCGTGGGAAACCGTCGCCAGCAGGTCGGTTTTCATCTTATTCAGTTCCTCGTATTCAATTACCTTTCTTTCCAGATATTTACGCTCGGTAATATCCATGAGGTTTCCCAGGATGGCTTCACGCCCCTGAAAGTGAAACGTTGAAACCGTTTGCAGCACCCATTTTATCTGCCCGTTTCTATTGAGGATTCTGTATTCACAGGGATAGGGGCTGTCTTCCTGTA
>DAOUER010000033.1:0-21024 GCA_034430375.1 Dehalococcoidales bacterium | reverse complement strand
AGGTATTTCAAATCATAAGAGGGGCTGACGCCCCT
Organism: Dehalococcoidales bacterium; assembly: GCA_034430375.1. Taxonomy (GTDB): domain Bacteria; phylum Chloroflexota; class Dehalococcoidia; order Dehalococcoidales; family RBG-16-60-22; genus W425. Next base: position 20,989 of record DAOUER010000033.1, on the reverse strand, counting down.
CTTCGGTTCCTTAATGTATTCTCCTACACCTTGAGGTCGATGGTGTAGTTCTTCAACGTCGCCTCGATATTGGCGGCTGTCTTTTCATCGACCGGGGTGAGGGGCAAACGCGGATTGCCCACCTTGAAGCCGATATGGTTCAAAGCATATTTTATCGGGCCGGGACTTGGCATGGAAAAGAGGACTTTTACCAGCGGCACCAGGTTACGCTGGATTTTCGCCGCTGCCTCTATTTTATCATCGAAGATTATTTCCATCATCCTGCGGTACTGCCTGCCGACCAGGTGCGTGGTTACGCCGATAACCCCGTAACCGCCCAGCGCCGTGATGGCGAAGGTATCGTTATCGTTGCCGCTCCAGATTAGAAAATCATCCCGGGACTTACTTATTGTCTCGGCGACATGGGTCATATCGCCGTTGGCTTCCTTGACCCCGACGATATTGTCTATCTGGCTCAGGCGGGCTATTGTCTCCGGCGTCATATTTACCACCACGCGCGAGGGGATGTTATACATAATAACGGGCAGACTGGTACTGGCAGCAATAGCCTTGAAATGCTGGTAAATACCCTCCTGCGTCGGCCGGTTATAATACGGGACCACCGAAAGGCAGGCATCCACCCCTATTTTTTCCGCGCCCCTGGTGGCTTCCACCGCTTCGGTGGTGCTGTTGCTTCCGGTATAGGCAACGATGGTGCCGTTATCACCCACCGCCGATTTTATCTCCTTGAACAATTGCAGCTCTTCCTCCCAGGAAAGCGTGGGGGCCTCACCAGTGGTAGCCGCCACCACGACGCCGTCGCTGCCGGAGTCGAGTAAAGCCAGCGCCAGCTTTTTAGCCTGTTCGTAGTCCACCTCACCACCGTCGGTGAAAGGCGTTACCATGGCGGTAAGATATCTGCCCAGTTTCTTCATCGTTCCTAACCTCCTTGAGGTTTTACCCAGCCTCTTTTTATCATTTCTTCGGCTATCTGGATTGTATTCAAAGCGGCGCCTTTTCGCAAGTTATCGGCGACAATCCACATGGCGATGCCGTTGGGATGAGACGCGTCCCTGCGAATACGCCCGACGAACACATCATCGGTGCCGGCGGCTGCCCACGGCTGCGGGTAAAGGCTCACGGAGGTATCGTCCAGGACTTTTATGCCCGGTGACCGCGACAGAATTTTACGGACATCCTCCGCTTCCATCGGCCGGGTAAACTCTATATGAGCCGCCACGGCGTGACCCACCAGCACAGGAACCCTGACGCAGGTAGCCGATATCAGTATTGAATCGTCGTGCATGATTTTCCGGGTCTCTTCCAGCATTTTCCACTCTTCCTTACTGTAGCCGTTATCCATGAAAACGTCTATCTCCGGCAGCAGGTTAAAAGCTATCTGGTGCGGAAATACATGCGCCGCCGTATCTTTCCCTCCCAGTACCTGTTCGGCCTGCGTGCGCAGTTCTTCGACCGCCGCCACGCCACCGGTACCGGATACCGATTGATAGGTATCGGCAATAACGCGCTTGATGGGATTAATCTTGTGCAGGGGATTCAAAGCCATCACCATCTGGATGGTGGAGCAATTGGGATTGGCGATGATGCCCTTATGAAACCTGATATCATCCGGGTTTATCTCGGGCACCAACAGCGGCACCGCCTCGTCCATCCGGAAAGCCGTGCTGTTATCGACGACCACCGCGCCTTTTTTAGCGGCAATGGGCGAGAAATGAAGGCTGTTCTCAGCGCCGGCGGAACATAGAGCTATCTCCACGCCTTCAAAAGATTCCGGGGTGGTTTCCTCAACCTCGATTTCCCGGTCGCCGACGCGCATTCTCTTACCTGCTGAACGTTCCGAAGCCAGCAGGTGCAACGACGACATGGGGAAGTCCCGCTGCAGTAAAATCCTGATGAATTCCTGCCCCACCAAGCCGGTAGCCCCGACGATAGCGACGTGGTATTCCCTCACTTTTCACCTCATAGACCCAGCAGATTGTCCAGTCCATAGATAAACCGCGGGTTTTTCACTATCTCTTTAACCGCCAGAAGCACACCAGGCATAAAGGCCTCCCGGCTTATCTGGTCGTGGCGTATGCGTAATGTCTGCCCGTCCCCTCCCAATATCACTTCCTGGTGCGCCATAAAACCAGGCAACCTGACGCTGTGGATATTTATACCGTCGAAAGACCGGCCGCGACTCGGCGAGTCTTCTCCCGGTACCGCCGGAGGTTCGAAAGATTTACCCCTGGCTTCGAGCATATTACGAGCGGTTAACCGGGAAGTCCCCGATGGCGCGTCCGCCTTGCGGTCGTGGTGCAGCTCAATAATCTCGGCGTGGTCGAAGTATTTTCCGGCTATCATCGCCAGGTGCATCATCAGGATCGCCCCGAGGGCGAAATTGGGCGCCAGCACGATTCCGATGTTCCTGGCATCTACCAGCCGCTCCATCTCCTCGATATCGTCGGCGGTATGACCGGTGGCCCCGATGACCATGTGGACGCCGCGTTCGGCACAGAGACACACCGCCGGCATCGTCGCTCCGGCCGCCGTAAAATCTACGACGACATCGGGCTTACAGGTCTGAAGAATCCGGCCTAAATCGGCCGAAAAGGGCACGCTACCGGAACCGTCGGGCAAAGCCAGCGTTTCTGCTGAAACTTTCACGTCGACTGCCCCCACCAGGGCTGTTGCCGGGTCATTACAGACGGCTTTGACCACTTCCTGCCCCACCCGGCCTGACGCTCCATAGACTACTACCTTAATCTGCTCCATAATAGAACACCTCAAAAAAATAGTCGGGGGTGAAAATTAGCTGCGTTTAGTGGGATAGCGCGGCTGATTGCGGTCGGAACGGTAAGGACGCTGCCGATCCCGCGGGCCGGAGCCGCGTTGATTCGAAGACCGGGAGTCATCCCTCTCGGAGTCCTTCTCAAAGAGGGCCCTTCGCGACAGGTTGACCCGGCCCTGATTATCGATACCGATAACTTTGACCATTACCTCGTCACCGATGTTGACTTCGTCTTCAACCTTGTTGACGCGGTAGCTGGCCAGTTCACTGACATGAACCAGTCCTTCCTTACCGGGAAGGACCTCCACCATCGCGCCGAAATTAAGTATACGCGAGACCTTGCCGGTATAGACTTCACCGACTTCGATATCTTTAGTAAGACCCTCGATGATAGCTATGGCTTTCTGGGTTGACCCGGCGTCTACCGAACCGATTACTATCGAGCCATCGTCATTGACATCAATGGTAGTCTTGGTTTCTTCGATAATTGATCGGATAGTCTTGCCGCCCGTCCCGATAACCGCCCCAATTTTGCCGGGATCGATTTTAATCGTGGTCATCCTGGGGGCGTACTGGCTGACATCGGAACGGCTGGTATTAATCGTTTCATTCATTTTATCCAGGATGAACATGCGTCCGTCTTTACCCTGTGATAGAGTCTTCTCGATAATCTCCAGGGTAAGTCCCTTGAGCTTGGTATCCATCTGGATAGCGGTGATTCCCTCACGGGTACCGGCGATTTTGAAGTCCATATCGCCGTTGAAATCTTCCTGTCCCTCAAGGTCGGTTAATACCACGAATTTACCGTCGTCACCGGTAATCAGGCCCATGGCTATACCGGCCACGGCTGTTTTTACCGGTATACCGGCATCCATCAGCGACAGGCTGCCGGCGCAGACACTGGCCATGGAAGTGCTGCCGTTTGAGCTGAGTACCTCGGAAACCAGACGAATCGCATACGGAAAGTCCTGGTCGGTGGGGAGTACGGGTGCCAGAGCCCTCTCGGCGAGAGCGCCATGGCCCGTCTCGCGGCGGCTGGTGGAACCGACGCGCCTTACCTCACCATTGGAGAAACCAGGGAAGTTGTAATGATGCATGAACCGCTTGCTTTCCTCAATGCCCAAACCATCGAGCATCTGCTCTTTCCGGGCGGAACCCAGGGTGGTAATGGTCAGGACCTGGGTCATTCCCCGGTTGAACAGACCGGAGCCGTGGGTGCGTGGCAACAGACCTACTTCACAACTCAGCGGGCGTATTTCGGTAATACCGCGACCGCCGATACGCTGATTCTTGTCGAGTATCTTAGTTCTTAAGACATATTTATGCCGGTTATCAAGGGCCTCCAGGATTGCCTTTTCCGTGTAGTTTTCACCGTATCGCGACAGAACCTCTGATTTCAGGTTGGACCAGGCATTCTCACGTGCTTCTTTACCGGCAATACCCAGGACCTGAGATATTTTCTCGTCAAAGGCCCCGGAAAGATCCGATTCCAGTTCTTCGTTGACCTCGGCAGCGGGTACGGGCATCTTTTCTTTTCCTGCCGCCTGCTGCAGCTGCTCCTGGAGCTTGATGATTTCCTGGTTGGCCTCGTGGGCATACTTGATTGCCTGCGCCACGATATCCTCGGATACCTCTTTGGCCCCCGCCTCAACCATGATTATTTTGTCTTTAGTGCTGACAACGACCAGGTCCAGCTGGCTTTCCTCTAACTGGGGCAGCAGGGGATTGAGTACGTATTCGCCGTTGATATAGCCGACGTTAACCGCCCCTACCGGACCATCGAACGGTAATTCCGATAACGATAAGGCCGCCGAAGCGCCGATAACCGACAGTATATCCGGGTCGTTCTCCTGGTCGGCCGAAAGTACGGTGGTGATAATCTGGATTTCGCTACGCCAAGTCTTGGGCAGTAAGGGCCGGATAGGCCGGTCCGTCTGCCGGCAGGCCAGTATAGCCGCTTCACTGGGGCGCCCTTCACGCCTGATAAAACCACCGGGTATTTTACCGGCGGCATAAAGTCTTTCCTCGTAGTCAATGGTCAGGGGCAGAAAATCTATCCCCTCGCGGGCTTCCCGGTTAAAACATACTGTCACCAGTACCACCGTCTCGCCGTAGGTTACCGTTACGGCGGCTCCCGCCTGTTGGGCCAGCTTGCCCGTTTCAATAATAAGATTACGACCACCCAGGTCGCAGTTAAATGATTGTGGTGTCAAAAGATTGCTCCTCCATCAATAAGGCTTTTACTTACGCAGTCCCAGCCTCTTAATAAGTTTATTATAACGCTCCATATCCTCACGGCTGAGATAAGCTAAAAGCCTCCGCCTCTGCCCGACAAGTTTAAGAAGGCCTCGCTGGGTATGATAATCATGGCGGTTGGCCACCATGTGCGATGTCAACTGGTTTATTCTTTCGGTTAACAGGGCTACCTGTACCTCGGTTGAACCGGTATCACCTTCATGGGCCTGATATGTAGTGATTATTTCCGTTTTTTTCTCTTTGTCCAAGTGTATATTTCTCCCACTCTATATTATGTACATTAAAGCTTACGCCCAATTATAACATAGGAAGGATTATATGTAAATTGATGCAGGACGGATATTTTGCCGGAAATTTAGAAAAATGGTAAATTCCACAACTTCCCTCCCACCTCTTGAGAAATATCTTTTCCCACCCAGGCCACCCTGTATTATCGTGCCAGTATCCGGTAAATACCACTCCTTATCTCCCAAGAAAAAAATCCCTCTTCATCCCCCTTTTTCAGAGTGGGACAATAGAACATTAACGATGGTTCGTTTCTCTTCCGTAAAGGGATAGTGAGAGGGATTTGAAATTAGGGTGTTTAAGAGAGGCAAAGCCCCTCTTTTCCTTATCGGGTGGGTGGGCGGGTAATAAATCCTGAGGGGTGGGGGAAAGGGGGTTAGACATACCATTATCATGATTTGCCCGCACTCACTCCCTGCCTTATAATTAATACGGTACACATCATGCATGAATACAGCATCACGGAAAGTATATTGTCGCTGGCGCTGGATAAGGCACAAGAGGCTGATGCCGTAAAAGTAACTCAGATAAACCTGGTAATCGGTGATTTATCCGGGGTCGTAGCCGAGTGCGTCCAGTTCTATTTCGACCATATCAGCAAAGACACGGCGGCCGATGGCGCCAGCCTTGTTTTCACCAACAAACCAACGCAGGTACGCTGTCATAAATGCGATAGTATCTTTACCCCCAAGGATAGCGACTGGTCCTGCCCGGAATGCCATGAAATGGGCATGGATATCATATCCGGGCGCGAATGCTATATGGAAAGTATCGAGGTGGAATAAATGGCTATTAAAGTTATCAAGGTAGGCGAGGACATCCTGGGCGCTAATGCCGACCAGGCCCGGTTGAACCAGGAACTGCTGGACCAGAACCGGGTTTTCACTATCAATATCATGTCTTCCCCTGGTGCCGGTAAGACCAGCATTATCATGAACACTATAAATCAACTCAAAGACAAAGTGAAAATCGCCGTTATCGAAGGTGACGTGGCCTCCAGCGTCGATTCCGAGAAAATCAACGGGCTGGGCATACCGGTGGTCCAGATTAACACCGCCGGCGGCTGCCATCTTGACGCTAATATGGTCGAAGGCGCCCTGAAAAACCTGCCGCTGGCAGAAATCGACCTGCTGTTCATCGAAAACGTCGGCAATCTCATCTGCCCCAACGCTTTCGTACTGGGCGAGGACCGGCGCGTCATGATTTCCAGCCTGCCCGAAGGCGATGATAAGCCTTATAAATATCCAGCGATGTTCGCCGATACCGATATTATCCTGCTCAATAAGACTGACCTCCAGCCGTATCTCGATTTCAACCCGGACGCTTTCCGGAAAATCGTTTACAGTTTGAATTCCGACGCGACCATTTTCCCCATTTCCTGTAAGACCGGCGACGGCCTGGAGAACTGGTACTCCTGGCTCGAATCCGAAGTCGTCAAAAAGAAGGGTAACGCGGTCTGATGGTGAAAACGCCCACCCTCGGACTGGCCCATATCAGCGTCAGGGGCGTAGTACAGGGGGTCGGCTTCCGGCCCTTTATCTACCAGCTGGCATCACGCCATAACCTCAGCGGATGGGTGTGCAACACCTCCGAGGACGTGAAAATAGAGATAGAGGGAGAGAACAAAGACCTCGACCGCTTTGTTCAATCGCTGGAGAAAGAAGCGCCTCCTGTCGCCCGTATAGAAAACGTAACCGTCACCCGGGGAAAGCCGGCCGGCTATGACCGTTTCGAGATTCGCCACAGCGTCGCTGAGGAGGGGAAGTATCAGCTGGTATCGCCGGATATCGCCACCTGCCCGGATTGCCTGAGGGAAATTTTCGACCCCGTCGACCGCCGCTATCTTTATCCCTTCACCAACTGCACCAACTGCGGCCCGCGGTTCACCATCATCACCGATATCCCCTACGACCGGCCCAACACCACCATGCAAAAGTTCGAGATGTGCCCCGATTGCCGCCGGGAATACGAAAACCCCCTGGACCGCCGCTTTCACGCCCAGCCCAACGCCTGCCCGGTATGCGGTCCCCGGCTGGAACTGGTCGGTGCCGATGGAAAGGCGGTCGCTTGTGATGACACCATCGATAAAACAGTTGAACTGTTGAAAGTAGGCAAAATAATCGCTGTGAAAGGGCTGGGCGGCTTTCTGCTGGCCTGCGACGCCACCAGCGGGGAAGCCGTATCACGACTCCGCCGGCGGAAAAACCGCCCCTCCAAGCCCCTGGCGATAATGGTATCGTCTCTTGATGAAGCCCGGAGATACTGTCATATTAATAATAAAGAAGCCGAACTCCTGGCATCGGCGGGTAGCCCGATTGTCCTGGTGAAATGGAAAGAGAGGACTCCCATCGTGTCTGAAATCGCCCCGGGACTGAAATATCTGGGGGTGATGTTGCCCTACACGCCGCTGCACCACATCTTAATGCGGAAAGCCGGGCTGCCGCTGGTGATGACCAGCGGCAATCTCAGCGAGGAACCGATTGCCCGGGATAACGACGAAGCCGTCCGCCGGCTATCCGGCATCGCCGATTATTTCCTGGAGCACAACCGGGATATTTACTCCCGTTACGACGACAGCGTCATGATTGTGGAGAATGAAATCCCCCGCTTTACCCGCCGGGCCCGCGGTTACGCTCCCTACCCCGTTCGCCTAAACGGTCCGGCCCGTCAAATCCTGGGCTGCGGGGCTGAGGAAAAGAATACCTTCTGCCTGACACGAGACAACTTCGCCTTCGTCAGCCAGCACATCGGGGACATGGAAAACGTGGAAACGCTGGAGCATTTCACCAATACAATCGAATTATACCGGCAGTTGTTCCGCATCGAGCCCGAAATAGTCGCCTGTGACCTTCACCCGGAATATTTACCGACGAAATACGCTAAAGAACTGGCTGCGGTTGATAAAAATCTGGAACTGGTGCCGGTGCAGCACCATCACGCCCATATCGCCAGCTGCCTGACCGACAATGGCGCCGAGGGTCCGGTTATCGGGGTATCTTTCGACGGCACCGGCTACGGCACCGACGGCCACATCTGGGGCGGCGAATTCATGGTCGCCGATTTCAAAGGCTTCACCCGGAAAGCCCACCTGGAATACCTGCCCCTGCCCGGGGGAGCCGCGGCCATAAAAAAGCCCTACCGGACGGCTACAGGGTATTTATACACGCTGGGTATCGATGCGGATGAAAAACTTCCCTTCTTAAAAAATATCGACTCATCGGAAATTGATATCATCAAGAGACAGGTCGATAAGGTCATCAATACGCCGCTGACCTCCAGCATGGGGCGCCTATTCGATGCCGTAGCAGCTCTGACCGACATCAGGGGCGTTGTCGAATACGAAGCCCAGGCGGCCATCGACTTGGAGACATACGCCACCGAAGCCACTGACGAGACGGGAAGCTATCCATTTGGGGTAGCCGAAGAAAATGACGTCAAGATTATCACAGTTCTTGACATGTTCAACAACATAATCGATGATATGCATCACCACACTTCAAAAAGCGTTATCGCTTCTCGTTTCCACAATACCGTTACCGAAATGATATTGAGATTATGTCAATCTATTTCCACCGAAACCGGCCTGAAGAAGGCGGCCCTGAGCGGCGGCGTTTTTCAGAATCGGCTATTATTAAGGAAAGCGATTGCTTCACTGGAGTCAGACGGTTTCGAGGTTTACACCCACCGGCAGGTGCCCTGCAACGACGGCGGTATTTCGCTGGGGCAGGTGGTTATCGCTAATTTTTCTCGGGAGGCAACATCATGAGTAAAAAAGAGTTCGGGCCCCAGCCCTGGGTATTCCCCAATCCCACCGTACTGGTGGGCACGGTTGTCGATGACAAACCGAATGTCGCTCCCTACGCCTGGTGCGGCATTACCGGCGGCGACCCCCCAACGCTTTCGGTAGGGGTACGCCACGAGCGGTACACGCTCAAAGGCATATATCAGAATATGGCTTTTTCGGTGAATATCCCTTCTGAAGATATTATTGCCGAGATCGACTACTGTGGCATGGTCTCCGGCTCCAATACGGATAAAGTCAAGGAATGCGGATTTACTGTTTATTACGGCAAATTGGAAACCGCCCCGCTCATCGAGGAATGCCCGGTGAACCTGGAATGCGAGGTACTGCATATGCTCAACGTGGGGATTCATATGCTGGTTGTCGGCAAGATTACCAACGTTCACGTGACCGAGGATTGCCTTACCGGGGGCCAACCGGATATCATGAAGATAAAGCCTTTCGTCTACAGCCGGGGGCCTTCGGCGCGTTATAATGCCGTGGGCGAGGTTCTCGGCAAGGCTTTCGATATCGGAAAAACACTGAAAAAGTAGCCTGATGGAGTGATTATTATGAGTAAGAAGAAAATCGGCGCCCAGCCGATGGTCTGGCCCCACCCTACCGTCCTGGTAGGCAGCCACGTGGAAGGGATACCCGACTTTGCTGCCGTGGCCTGGACGGGCGTCGCCGCCAGTAATCCGCCGGCGGTCAGCATCGCTTTGCAGCACCACCGTTACAGCCTCAAAGGCATACGGCAGAACCTGACCTTCTCGGTCAACGTCCCCTCTCAAGACCTGGTCAAGGAAACCGACTACTGCGGACTCGTTTCCGGGGCTGATGCGGATAAGGTTAAAGACTGCGGTTTTACCGTGTTCTACGGCAATCTGGACACCACGCCGCTTATTGAGCAATGCCCGATAAATCTTGAGTGTGAAGTCGTACACATCCTGAACATGGGCAGTCATGCACTGGTGGTCGGGCAAGTGGTGGAGACATACGTATCCGAAGACTGCCTGACCGAGGGCCGACCGGATATCATGAAGATAAAACCGTTCGCCTTCGGACCCGGTAAATATCATACTATCGGCGAGGCCTTTGCCGATGCTTTCAAAATAGGCAATGAACTGAAGGGACAGGTGTAGAAGAACATGTGTTTAGCGATACCGGCACTAATAAAATCAATCGACGGCTACCAGGCCGTGGTAGATATCGATGGCGTCAGCCGGGAGGTCAGTCTTCAGCTTACGCCTGAGGCAGAAGTCGGCGACTTCGTACTGCTGCACACCGGCTACGCCATCGGCATCGTGGATGAAGCCGAGGCAGAAGAAACGATGATATTGTTGAGAGAGCTCGGCGAACCGAGTTGATAAGGGGAGTCCAAGAGGGGTAAAGCTCACGAATATTGAACGGGGGTACGCCTCGTCAGGAGAGGGGGACACAGGGGGTGAGGTTAACAATGTCCCGGTAAACATCATTGTGAGGCCTATTATTTGAAATACGTCGAAGAATACCGCAATCCGGAACTGGCCAGGAAACTGTTAGACAGAATCCAAAAGATATCCCATAAACCGGCCCGGCTTATGGAGTTCTGCGGCGGGCACACCGTAGCTATATTCAAGCATGGACTCCGCCAGCTGCTCCCGGATAACATCGAGATGCTTTCCGGCCCGGGCTGTCCCGTCTGCGTTACCGCCAGCGCCGACCTCGATAAAGCCATCGCCCTGGCCAAACTGCCGGAGGTTATCGTTACCAGCTTCGGGGACATGATAAGGGTGCCGGGGAGTCATTCCAGCCTGCAGCGGGCCAAGGCCGACGGCGCCGATATCCGGATTGTCTATTCCGCCCAGGATGCCCTGGCTATCGCCCGGGAAAACCCGGAGAGACAAGTAGTCTTCATCGGCATCGGCTTCGAGACCACCGCCCCGACGATAGCAGCTTCAATTTTACAGGCGGAATCGGAGAAAATCCCGAACTACTCCATCCTTTCTCTTCATAAGGTATGTCCCCCCGTGATGAAAGCCCTGCTGGACCTCGGCGAGGTCAATATCAACGGCATCATCTGCCCCGGGCACGTCAGCTCCATCATCGGCTCACACCCCTACCGCTTTATCCCCGACGACTACCGGATTGCCTGCGCTGTGTCCGGCTTCGAGCCGGTGGATATCCTGCTGGCGGTGGAAAGACTGGTAGAACAGATAGAAAACAATAGGCCGGATATAGAAATAGCCTACCGCCGCGGCGTTAAACCGGAGGGGAATATCCCGGCGGTGAAGCTAATGGAGTCGGTCTTTCAAATAGCCGACGCTGATTGGCGAGGCATCGGCGTGATACCTTCCAGCGGATTGCAATTGAAAAAACAGTATGAAAAATACGACGCCGAAAAGATATTCACCATAGACCCCGGCCCTACCCGTGAGCCCGGGGGCTGTATCTGCGGCGCTATCTTACGCGGCGTCAGCACGCCGCTGGATTGCGGTTTGTTCCGGAAAACCTGCACCCCGGAAAATCCGGTGGGGCCCTGCATGGTATCCTCGGAGGGGAGCTGCGCCACCTATTATCACTACGGGGATAATACTCTTTAAATATAAACAGGGGGTGAGGTAGATTAACAATCCTCAAGAGAAAATCCTGCTGGCCCACGGTAGCGGCGGCAAGCTCAGCCACGACCTCATCGAGAGCTTCCTGCCAGAACTGTCCAATCCGGTACTGGACAGGATGGAGGACTCGGCGGTGTTCGACCTCAGCGGCCGGCTGGCCTTCACCACCGACAGCTATACGGTCAATCCCATCTTCTTCCCCGGCGGTGATATCGGCAAGCTGGCGGTGTGCGGCACCGTCAACGACCTTGCCATGAGCGGCGCCCGGCCGCTTTACCTGAGCCTGGCCTTTATCATCGAGGAAGGACTGCCGGTGGCCGACCTGAAAAAGGTGCTGGCTTCCATCAAAGCAGCGGCCGATGAAGCCGGGGTAAAAATAGTCACCGGCGATACCAAGGTGGTGGACCGGGGCAGTGCCGATAAGCTTTTTATCAATACGGCGGGAATCGGGCAGGTGCCGGAGGGCATTGATATATCCGCCGCTAACGCCCGGCCCGGCGATAAGATAATCATCAACGGCAATATCGGCGACCACGGTATCGCGGTTCTCAGCCAGCGCGAAGGACTAAAATTCAAACTGCCGGTACCCAGCGACTGCGCTCCCCTGAACACGCTGGTAGCCGATATGCTGGCAGCATCGGCTAATATCCATTGCCTGCGCGACCCCACCCGCGGCGGCCTGGCTACCACGCTGAACGATTTCGCCGTGCAGTCAGGAGTGGGTATTATCATCGAAGAAGAAAAGATACCCGTAGACAGAGCCGTGCTGGCCGCCGGCGAGCTGCTGGGACTCGACCCCATCTATATTGCCAACGAAGGCAAGGTGGTAGCTGTTGTCCCCTCTGAGGATGCTGACAAAATTACAAACACCATGAAACAAAACCAATACGGCAAAGGAGCTTGCATAATTGGCGAGGTGTTGGAGAAACACCCCGGGCAGGTGGTTATGAAAACCACCCTGGGCTCCTTGCGCATCATCGATATGCCGGTGGGTGAACTCCTGCCCCGAATTTGCTAGAAGAATTTATGATGGACGAGGCTGAGAAGAGAACGAAACCGAGAACGGTGATAATCGGTGTCGGCAACCTTCTGATGAAAGACGAGGGTATCGGCATCCATACCATGAAAGCCCTCCAGGAGATGCAGCTTCCCGACAATGTTACCGTCATCGACGGCGGGACATCACCGGATATAATTGCCTGTACCCGGGCTGGGGATAAACTAATCATCGTCGATGCCGCCAGAGCCGGTGGCGAACCGGGCGCCATCTACCGCTTTCAACCGGATGACCTTGAGGACAGTGCCGGAGAAGCGCTTTCGGTCCACGAGCTGGGTGTACCCCAGAATCTAAGACTTATGTTACTCTCGGGGAACGGGCCTTCCGAGGTAATCATTATCGGCATCGAACCTAAAGATATCGACTGGGGGACCGAACTTTCCCCAGAACTGGAAATGAGTATACCGAAGATAATAAGTGTTATCCTCCAGGAGATAGGCACAGACTGAAAGGCCAAGTTTTTAATACGGAAAGAACATATTCAGCAGCAATTTATGCTAAATATATATTGACACCGGCAATTCATAAATGCTAATATTAGTTAATATTAGCATTTTTAAGTAAATATTTCCAATATTCTGGAGGTGTTGCGAATATATATGAGCAGCAAACGTGAGCAGGATTACATAGCTAAGCACCAGCTAATCAAGAATAAGCTGGTAGAGATGGTCGACCAAAATGATCGTGCCTGCGCTGACGTAACCAAATTAGCCTCTCAACTCAAGATGGATATAAGAACAGTTAGGTCCCACCTTAAAATTATGGAGGTGGATGCCTTAGGCGTTTTCATGGATCATGACGAAAAGCAATTCTGCACCAAAGAAGGCATCTCCCTGTTAGTCAATGCGTTAAAGCTAAATGAGAAAACCGGTAATCAATAACACCAGCATCTTCTTTAATAAGCGAGGATAATAAACATAAGCTGGACAATGTAAATCAGAATACTTTGAGGAGGAGGAATTATGGAGCTAAGCCGAAGAGATTTCCTTAAAGCATCAGGAGCCGGAGTCGGCGGTATCTTCCTGCTGGGTGCCCTCAGCGACGGCGTTGCCTTAGCGGCACCGGTAAAACAGATACCGCTGAAGAAGCAGGGGCAGGAATATTCCACCATCTGCCCTTATGACGGCTCGGGCTGCGGTTTTATCGTCACTTCTCAAAACGGCAAAGTCGTCAACATTGAAGGCGACCCCGAACACCCGGTTAACCGCGGTGGGTCCTGTTCCAAGGGAGCTTCAATGCGTCAGCTATCCGCTGATAATCCCTGGCGTTTGACCAAGCCCCTGTACCGTGCCCCCGGTGCCACCGATTGGGAAGAGAAAGACTGGGACTGGATGCTGGATACCATTGCCCGTCGCATAAAAGACACCCGGGATGCTGCCTTTACCGAGAAGGACAATCAAGGAAATGTTGTAAACAGGACCGAAGCAATCGCCAACCTGGGCGGTTCGGCTCTGGACAACGAGGAGTGTTACCTGCTGGTGAAGCTGGCAAGGGCACTCGGACTGGTGTATATCGAACATCACGCCCGTATATGACATTCCGCCACTGTCGCCAGTTTGGCGGAAACATTCGGTCGCGGTGCTATGACCAACCACTGGAACGATATCGCCAATTCAGATGTTATCATGGCCATCGGTTCCAATCCCGCTGAAAACCACCCCGCTGCTTTCGGGCACATAACCATAGCCAAGGGTAGGGGAGCCAAATTAATCAGCGTCGACCCCCGGTTCACCCGGACCTCGTCCAAGGCTGATATCTACGCTCCGATGCGCTCGGGCACCGACATCGCTTTCATCAGCGGCATGATCAACTACGTACTCAATGACATCGATAGTAACCCCGGCAATTACAACATGACCTACATCAGGGAATATACCAACGCTACCTATCTCGTTAATCCCGCTTTTCAGGGACCTGATGAACTCGAAGGTCTTTTCTCGGGTTATGCCGGCGACTCAAATGAAGCCGATAACAGCAAGAGAAAGTACGATAAATCCACCTGGTCATTGCAGATGGATGAGAATGGTATTCCCAAGCGGGATATGACCATGAAAGACCCGAACTGCGTTTACCAGCTCATGAAGAAGCATTTTTCCCGGTACACGCCGGAAACAGTCAACGGTATTTGCGGTACACCCACGGATACCTTCCTGGAGCTTTGCCAGACGTACGCCGCCAGCGGTATCGTAGGTAAAGCAGGGACCATCCTCTATGCGATGGGTACCACCCAGCATACCTACGGTACCCAGAATATCCGCTCATATACGATATTACAGCTTCTGCTGGCTAATATTGGTGTCGCCGGTGGAGGCATCAATGCCATGAGGGGCGAATCCAACGTACAGGGTTCCACCGACCACTGCCTGCTCTTCCACATTCTCCCGGGCTACCTGAAAGTTCCCATACAATCAGATACGACACTTGCCAAGTACATCACGAGAACTACCCCCACGACTAACGATCCCCTGAGTCTTAACTGGTGGCAGAATACCGATAAATACATCGTCAGCCTGCTTAAAGCCTTTTACGGGGATAATGCTACCGCCGGCAACGACTTCGGTTTCCACTATCTGCCCAAGATAGACGGAGCCGTAAACTACTCCCACATCTCCCTCTTTGAAGCCATGTACAACGGTGTTATCAAAGGGCTGATGGTCTGGGGACAGAACCCGGCCGTCGGCGGTCCCAACGCCAATCTGGAGCGAGCCGCTATGGACAAACTGGACTGGATGGTAGTATCCGATATCTGGCAGACGGAGACGGCCAATCACTGGCACCGTCCCGGAGTGAATCCAGCCAATATCAACACCGAGGTCTTCTTACTCCCCGCCAAGAACTCCTGGGAGAAAGAAGGCAGTGTAACCAACAGCAGCCGCTGGATGCAGTGGCGTTATAAGGCCGGTGACGGGCCCGGCGAGGCCGAGGACGACCTCTGGATGCTGGACCAGCTGGCTAAGAGGCTTATTGCCCTCTACGCTGACGAAGGCGGCCCCAGCGCCGAATCCGTCAGCAAGCTGGACTGGAACTACGGCGGCGACCACCCGGATGTACGCGCCGTAGCCAAAGAAATCAACGGTTATGACCTGGCCACCGGGAAACTGATGGCCACCTTCGGCGCCCTCAAAGCCGACGGCACAACCAGTTCCGGCAACTGGCTCTACTGCAACAGCTATGTAGAACCTGAACTGGAACCGGATGCACCGATTCCCGGCAACCGGGCCACCCGGCGCAGCCTGGACGACGCGCCGTTCAATATCGGCCTCTACCCCAAGTGGTCCTGGTGCTGGCCAGTCAACCGCCGTATTATCTACAACCGGGCGTCGGTAGACCTTGACGGCAACCCCTGGGACGCCAAGCAGCCGGTTATCAAGTGGAACCCGACCAAGGGTGACAGTGGAGGTTGGGACGGCGACGTACCGGACGGCGGTGCCCCGCCGATGAACCAGGGCGGGTACTATCCCTTCATCATGATAGCCGAAGGCGTGTCCCGCTTCTACGGTCCCGGTATGGCGGACGGTCCCTTCCCCGAGCACTACGAGCCCTGGGAAACCCCTGTCGACAACAAGATGTCCAAGCAAAAGAGCGGCCCTGCTTTCAAGATATGGCGACCCGACGAGCAGGGTACGCCGGATAAGTACCCCATCGTTTGTTCAACCTACCGTGTTTGTGAACACTGGCAGGGCGGCCAGATGACCCGTAACATGCCCTGGGTAATCGAAGCCCAGCCGGAGCCATTCTGCGAAATGAGTGAAGAACTCGCTGAATTGAGGGGCATCGCCAACGGCGATAAGGTCATCGTGGAATCAGCCCGTGGAAAGGTCGAAGTAGTCGCGTTGGTCACCAAGCGGTTCAAGCCGTTCCAGATGAACGGCACCACCGTACATCAGGTAGGCGTTATCTGGCACTGGGGTTATACCGGTCTTTCAACCGGTGACAGCGCCAACGTCCTGACGCCCCACGTTGGTGACGGAAACACGATGATACCCGAATTTAAAGCCTTCCTCGTTGATGTAAAGAAGGCATAGACAGCAAGAGAGTAGGAGGAAATTATGGCAGAAAAAGCAATTCTATACGATGCTTCTAAATGTACCGCCTGCCGGGGCTGTCAGGTAATGTGCAAGCAGTGGAATGAGAACGACGAAGAAATCCCCACCGATGAAAACGGAGTTGATTCCACCAACTGGGGCAGTTATGAAAATCCTAAAGACCTGTCCCCTTCCACCTGGCTCAAGATGCGGTTCACCGAGGTTGAGGAAAGCGGCCAGGTTCACTGGCTGTTCACCCGCCAGGCCTGCATGCACTGCACTGATGCCGCCTGCGTCAAGGTCTGCCCCAACGGCTCACTCTACCACAACGACCTGGGTTTCGTGGCCTACAACAAGGACACCTGCACCGGCTGCGGCTATTGTATCGACGCCTGCCCTTTCAGCATTCCACGTTCGGACCGCAACCTTCTTACCGGTGTAGCTAAGATGGATAAATGCACTCTCTGCACCTCTCAGGGATATAACCGGATTGAAGCCACCGCTGCCGATGCTGATGTTTTTTCGGAGACCTGGAAGGGTGAACTGACCCCGGCCTGTGTCAAGGCCTGCCCCCCCAAAGCCCTGAAATATGGGGACCGGGCTGACCTGGTCACCGAAGGCAAAGCCCGGGTACAGTGTCTGAAATCGCAGGGGCGGGACAACGCCGTCCTCTACGGCGAAAATGAACTCGGCGGCCTGCATGTAATGTATGTCCTGGAAGACTCACCGGATGTTTACGGATTACCAGTAGAGCCTAAAGTCTCAGCGGCAACGGTCGCCTGGAAAGATGTCATCCAACCGGTTGGCTGGGCAGTCGGCGGTCTGGCAATTGTCGGACTCGGACTGAACTGGCTGGTGGCCCGCGCCAACATCAATAAGGAGGCGAAATGACACGAGTAGAGAAATATAGAAAGCCCATACGCGTACTTCACTGGATACATGCCGGTGCCTTCGTACTGCTGTTCTTTACCGGTCTGATACTCTTCCTTCCAGGGCTTGGTTTCCTGGCCGAGGATAGCTGGACGCGTGTCATTCACCGCATCGGGGCGGCCATATTCATTATTATCCCCATCATATACCTGGTTGTTAACCCAAAATCGGTAATGCACGGTATTAAACTGGCTTTCACCTGGACTAGCGACGACACCGGGTGGCTCAAAGCCCTACCCGGGTACTACTTCAGGGGTGACGAGAGCAAGATGCCACCCCAGGGAGAGATGAATACCGGCCAGAAGATGTGGTGGCTGATTGTACTGGTCTTCGGTGTGTTCTTTGTAATAACCGGACTGATTATGTGGTTTGCCAAGACATCGGCGCCGCCGGCTCTACTGCAATTGATGGTTTTAATCCACGACATATCCTTTATCGTCGCCGGTACGATGTTCCTCGTCCACATCTACAATGGTTTACTCCATCCGCTTTTCAACGAAGCCTGGTCCGCCATTACCGGCGGCACCATATCCGAAGAGTATGCCAGGAAACACCATGGCAAATGGTACGCTGAAATTTCCAAGGGTAAGGAATAACCTGCTCAGTGATAAAAGATACCAACAGCAAAATAGTTAAAAAACTGAAAGAACAGGAAAAAGAGGAGGGGAGCCTTCCCCTCCTCTTGGAGTTCTATAAAAAGCTGGCCGGGGTACAGACCGTCACGCAAAAGGGCATCGGCCTCATTGAGCCGACCATAAGCAGCACGGCCATCAACCGGCGCCTGGCTCAAGGTCAACCACTGGTACGGTTCGAGGAGCTGGCCATCGACGGGGCGCTGCTTCGCGATGCGTTTACCAGGGTGATAGCGGTTTTCGCGCAGTATCCCCAACTCTTCAGTGTCATCCCGGAACGGCTCAAAACCACCAAGGCGGGCCGGCTTCTGACCAAGAAAGCTGTTAAGGCCTGGTTCGATGGCAAAACGTTGCCGGCTACCTTAACGGAGGGTATCGGTGATAATCTCCTTCAGGCTATAATACAGGCCACGTTGCAGCCATTTTTAAGCATGCATGCCCTGGCCTTGATTGACCATGTTAAGGGAGATATCTGGCGGCAGAATTACTGCCCTATCTGCGGCGGCAGTCCGGACCTGGCTTTCCTGGAAACCGAGGTTGCCGGGAGAGGACTGGTATGCTCGCGTTGTGATTCAGAATGGATGTACCAGCGCCTGCAATGCCCCTACTGCCGTAACCAGGACCAATCTTTACTTACCTTCTCGGAAGATGAGCAGGGTCTTTACCGGCTATACCAGTGTAAAAAGTGCATGTGCTACCTGAAAGCAATCGACCTCCGCAAAGCCGGACCTGAAACCCTCATGCCGCTGGAACGCATTTACACCCTGCATCTGGACACCCAGGCACAAGAAATGGGATACCGTCCCTATGACCAACGGCAGATCCAGCAGGATAGTCAGTAGAATAAGAAGCGATGCTGCTCTAGACCCGAAATCTGGATTGCTTCATCACAAAGACCGGTGAAAACACCTAGAAACCCGGCGGTAATTGATGACGGATAGACAAGAGAGATATACCGAAGTATAATTATCGCAAAGTGGTATTTCACAATAGGAGGTAGCTTCTATGTTTGGAAAACTTGGAGTATGGGAAATACTCCTGATATTAGTAATAATACTCATCGTGTTCGGCGTGGGTAAATTACCCCAGGTAGGCAATGCCATCGGCAAAGGGATACGCTCTTTCAAGCGGGGACAGTCCGGCGAGGCGGATGAAGCAGAGGAACCTGAAAAGAAAAAAGCCGTAGCCGCCAAGAGTAAAAAGACCACCGCCAAGAAATCCGCCTAAAACAGCATCAAATAACATCCATCTGGAGTATAATTATGATTCTCTTGGCCAACGTGTTAAGTCAAGAGATGTTCAGGATAAAGGTAAGAGATGGGCTTTTCAGGTATAGGTATCTGGGAAATAGTCTTGATCTTCGTCGTCATCGTCATCGTATTGGGACCGCACCGGCTGCCGGAGATCGCCAGGACAATGGGAAGATGGTTCCGTACTATTAAAAAAGCGGGTTCCGACCTTTCATTAAATATCACCAGAGAACTGGACGATTCTAAAAACCAGCCATCATCAACAGCTAAAACCACCGATTCCAAGCAAATCCCCCCGGTAAAAGAAAAACCGGCTTCGTCAGGAGAGGGGCATCAGCGGGAAAATGAGTGACGGCGAAGCGAAATATACCCTGCTCGGTCATCTCTACGAATTACGGGGTAGAATCACCAAGAGCGCCATCGCCGTAGCCATTGGTGTTGTTGTCTGTTTTATCTTCCGCGACTGGATATTTTACATCCTCAAGCTGCCGGCGGCCAGCATCCAGTTTTCGGCAATTGAAATCACGGAAACGATGAGCTCGATAATGCTGGTCAGCTTCGTGGGGGGCATCGTGCTGGCTATGCCGGTAATCGTCTATCACGGTATCATGTTCGTGGCGCCGGCGCTGACACCCCGGGAGAAGAAGTGGGTCTATATCATCATACCCTGGATATTCATCATGTTCCTCGGCGGGGTGGCTTTCGGGTATTTCATGCTGGCTCCCTGGACCATCTGGTTCCTCAGTAATTTTGGCAGCAACATCGCCGAGATGTACCCCCGGATAAGTAACTATGTAAGTTTCCTGTCTAAACTGCTGCTGCTGACTGGTCTCGTCTTTGAAATGCCGGTTTTTGCCACCTTCCTGGCCCGGATAGGAGTTCTAAAACCGGAGTGGCTCTCCCGGAAGCGTCCGTTTGCCATCATCCTGGCTTTCGTGGCGGCGGCAGTGATAACACCGCCCGACCCCATAACGCAGGTGCTGCTGGCGATACCTTTACTTATCCTGTACGAACTGAGCATTTTCCTGGCCAAGGTGGTTTACCGCCAGAGGCAACAGGCCGCGGAAAGTGCTATAGACGCTGTTGATGAGTCACCAGACTAGCCACCGCATCGGTTATTGCCACTTCTTTTTTCAATGATATATAATTTGGATATACGGGAGCGGATGAGTCCCGGTGGGCTTCGCGGACTTCAACTCCGTTGGGGGGCGTTAGTAGCGTCTTCGGTGGGTTCGACTCCCATGCGCTCTGCCACAATTATTTAACTTTTTCATCATTGCTTTACTCCTGTTGGTTTTTATTTTCATAACCGTTAACAGACACAACCGGATGGGATACCGCGGTTACCTTTAATTCTCACCTGATGTAACTGTATTCTAACCTGATATTAACCTGCTTTGAATAAG
>DAOUER010000032.1:0-15418 GCA_034430375.1 Dehalococcoidales bacterium | reverse complement strand
GGCGTATGGGTAGTAAAGACGGTCGTTGCCCGCACCCGGTTCATGGCTTCAGCAAAAGAGGCTCCTTTTGTCATCTCTTCAAGAGTGCGCTCTATCATCATAAAAGCGGCGTGCCCCTCGTTAGCGTGCCAGACAGAAGGGTTTATACCTAGTGTTCGGAGGATACGTACCCCGGCTATGCCAAGTATAATCTCCTGTTGCAGACGTAAGTCTTCGTCAGCAACATAAAGCCGTGCCGAAAGTCCCCGATATTGCTCCGGGTTTTCTACAAGATCGGTATCGAGCAAATAGATGTTGGTGCGCCCTACCCGTACCTGCCACACCCCAACGGCTATAGCAACATCACCTAGCTGAACTTTGGTTAAAGCTGGTTGACCGTCGGGAGAAAGCACTTGGCTAATGGGTGCTTCATCAAAATTAAGATCCTGATAGATCTCAACTTGACAGCTGTTGGGGTCAAGACAGAACTGTTGGTGGAAATACCCTTGAGGGTACATGAACCCAACTGCGACTAACGGCAGGCCAAGGTCACTCGCTTCCTTACACACATCACCAGCCAGGATTCCCAACCCACCGGCATAAATAGGGAGGGAATTATGTACTGCAAACTCCATCGAGAAGTAGGCAACGGGGTCATGTTGCCAGTCAGGATGGTTGGTGGCGAACCAGTGAGTCGAATTTGACATATCGGCGTCGAAGATTGTCATTACGGAGTCATATAGAGCAAGAAAATCGGCATCAGTAGCTGCCTCTTGCAATCTGTCTGGAGAGATCTCGTTTAGCTGCTGTATTGGGTTGTGCCCGCTAAGTCTCCAGAGGGAGCGATCTAGAACACGATACAATTTGCGTGCCGGCTCGTGCCAGCTCCACCACAAGTTGTTGGCAAGCTCATCAAGCCTGATGATGCGTTCCGGTAATTTCGTAAATGTCATGTATAATTTCCCCTTTGTGTGCCGCGAGCGTATTGTCAAGATTATACTCTATCTGGGTGCAGATAAACTAATCTGTTGGCTTTCTACGGGTTAACATTCCATCGTCAAGCGCAACGAGTTTGCACATTCGTCAGTTTTGTGTGGTTGCGACTCGATGTATGGTCAATGGGCAATATGCATTCTAGCACTATGGTCATCATCCTAGGGGTCAACCGACTATGTCTGAAGAGGCAGAGCAATTATCTTACGTTAATGTCGCAACATTGGTAGATGCGGCGGACTTAAAATACTTGGCCCCACGATTGGCTAAGATCGACAAAATCAGCAGCCATTCACGATGAATGTGATGTATTGTTGTTTTGTGTGAGCGTTAAAAAAGCGTCAAGGGGTAGTTGCTAACATGGAAAAGCCGGATACACACCTGGTTGATACGGCCTTGAAGATGGGCGCTGAAATAATCGGCGTAGAACTCCATGATGATGTGGGTAGGTAGTGCGCCCCTTTTATACATCACTCTTGCGTCTGTTGCAGTCCTGGCAAAGCATTTGATAAATTCGCCGGTTCCGGCTTTCAGTCTTTGCCCACGCGCTGGGAGTGGGTACATCCATTTTATCGATTCCCTTTAGCCCGATTGTGAGTAACGCAGAGCATTTGGCAGTTCTTTGCCGAGCTTCCACCGCCTTTACTCCATGCTGAAACGTGGTCTGCGTCCATTTCGGCGAATGTCCATATTTTGCTCTTATTGGCAGTATGTCCGACTGCACAGAGCGGACAATTTGACGTGCTATTAGCTTCGGCAGCCGTGGTCTGCTTGGCGTAGACAGAATTTTTAGTCGCATCGTCGAACACCCGTACGTCGAGGAGCTTTGAATCTTGAAGGCCGCCAAGAATGTATTCGAAGATGCCGCGACGATTCTTTACGTACGGGTCGGCATACAGCCGCTTGACCTCGGCAGACACATTGGCCGGATCGTATGACTTGGAATGGTATTGCTCGTAAAGACGTCCCCATTCCAGCCCCCGCATCTCTTTCTCAACATCCCTGAACACGCTCGACACCCAGTCAATTACGCTATTGAAATAGGTTTTCAGTTCATTGATGTCGCTCTTAGTGCGATGGCTGCTCATGTAGCCGCCGATATCACCCTTACTCACCCAGTCCAGCGCTCGCTCCAAGAAAGCCTGCCGGTTCGCGCTGCCCTTGATGTACGCACTCCATTTCTGGATATTCGCGTTCTGGCTGTTGCTGAACTCGGCCTTAGCAAGCGTCACGAATGGCCCGGAGTAGATGGCGTTCAATAGCTCTTGGGGGTTGAGAGGTACGCCTGCGATGTTGATAGTCTCAAACCATTGCTTGATCTCGGTCTCCGTGCCCTCACACTCGTAGATGAGCAAGTTCGAGTTTCGAATTTTGGCTTGTTGGTCACCGGGCAGGCTGTCGAAGTTCTTCGGATTGCCGTTCTCCAAAATCGCGAACTTGTTCGTAACGAACCGTCCAATGCTGGTAATTCTCTGCTGCCCGTCCAATACCTCGAACGTGTCCTCGCGGACTTTATTGAAGTAGATTAGTCCGATAGGATAGCCCTTGAGAAGGGAGTGAATGACCGCTTGCTCTTTCTTACCACCGCCATCCGCATAGATATAGTTACGCTGGTACTCCGGTTGAATGGTGAGCTTTCCGCCAAGCCCGTAGAGCCCCTTGCCTTCCAATTGGTTGTACACAAACCCGTCGCAGATGTCTGCAACGGTGATTCCGGTTCTCAGCGTGGTATTCATTCCTTCGTCCCTCCTGAGAGCTGACCACGGTGGCGGATGATGAGGCGAGCGTAAATTGGCTTATATTCATTCCCAACTCGGACCACCCCCCGACGATTAAGATCGCCAAAATTCGGTACGTCTGCCTCCGTATATTCCTTGGTTTTCACGCCGGAGTTATTGTCACGGTCAGTAATTCCCAAAATCTCGAACTGGTCGGGGTTGTACCTGTCAAGGAAAGTGATCGGGACACCCATGGCGCCTTCGTAGTCGCTGGGGATTGCGTCGGTGAAGGGCACCTCGATGGCATCATAGTTGTCGTACAGGTCGTACGCGGTCTTCCCCTTGATCTCCTTGTGTTTGCTGAACCGCAGGTTGTCCTCCATGGTCATGAGGGGCAGCTCCTGGTGGCGGCGTCCATGGTCGAGGTTTGTCCACCAGCGAACGCCCTTTATTCGGATATACTTAACGCCGTCTTCGTCAACACGCCAGCTAGCCGCGTTTAGCGGGTAGTGGTCGGGAATGCGGAACTCACGATCGCCACTGTGGATGGTCACGCCCATCCAGAGCTTATTGGCTTTGATCAGCGGAAATATCTCCTTGTAAGTGATCGCCTGAACGTTGCCGATGATCAGGAACTTTTTACCGTGTTCCACAAGCAGGGCGACGTATTGACGGAAGAGGGAGAAGGGCGGATTAGTGACTACGATGTCGGCCTCTTTCAGAAGCGCGATGCACTCAGCGCTGCGGAAGTCTCCGCCTTCAGTGAGGCGCGTGCGGCTGTGAGGGGTTTGCTGCAGGAAGAGCTCGACATCATCGATACCGGTCGAGCCGTCTCGATTGATATCTTTCACGTCTTCGATCTCGACGGCGATCGCCTTGGGCTTTTGGCGCTCACCATTGTCCTCGTCGTACTCAAAGAACGAGAGTTGTTTGCCGGCAATTGGTGAGCCGTCGTAGCTGGTGGTGACGAGCTTTTTCAGTCCGAGTCTGTTGAAGTTGGCTGCGAAGTATTTGAAAAAGTTGCTTTCGAAGGGGTCGTCGCAGTTACAGTAGATGACCTTGCCGCGAAAGGTGTCCTTGTCGAACTCCAGATAAGCCTCAACTTCTTTCTGAATATCAATATATTGTGTGTAGAACTCGTCCTTCTTAGCCGCCTTCGCGGTACTGAGATTATGATTCATCGACTGATTTTTCATGGTACAGTTTGCTTCCTTAAATTTCCACAAGCTGGTGATACTTCACAGCAAGATGGTGGTTCCGAATAATGGATTCGACTTTGAAATAAATAGTTGCCATAAATTTTACTCCGCAAATAACATCAGTTGGATTTGGAGGAGAATTTCCTATTTGACTGCATGAAACTATTAAAGTCGGCTTCCCTTATCCGGTATTGCTTTTGTACCTGGTAAGCCTGAAGCTTACCCGACTGTATCCAGCGATAAACAGTCATGTAGGATACCTTGAGAATCTTGGCGATTTCTTGGGGTGTATAGTATTTATCGTTCATGGTAGCTTTTACAGATATTAACACTACTATACAGGCATTACAAGGCAAACTCCCCCTCCTATTAAGCCTTGAGAGCGAAGGCGGATAAGCTCCCTTTTCTTAATGCCCCTCATGCTTTATGCCAACAACATAAGAGGCTTATTCGATGATGGGGGGGGAAACATCAAAAGTAAAGAGGGGAAGCGATAAGCTTCCCCTCTTTACTTTGCGGACTGAGCAACGCTTCTCTAGGCGCTAGCTTCTTTGAGCAGCACAATCCTCTTATCCTGCGGTCTGACGCAGAAGCCGGTGTTCCGGCAATGCAGAACGTATCCATATAGCCCTGCCTCTCGGTACAGCTCTCTTAGGAATTCGATCGAAGTACCGAGCAGCGGTCTCCCAGAACGCAGCTTGTAATAATGAGCCCGCATACAGGCTAATTTATAACCCTTTGGAAATGCTTAATGCAACAGTGTTTAAATAATTTTGTCCTTAACAATTCGTCAGATTGTTTCATTCGTGCGAAGGCTTATTGCCTAGATGAAACCGGTCGCCGTGTCTACCGGCCTTTAACAAGTTATTGACAAACCTGTCGTGTAGTGTTTAGATTACAGCGCTGCAACCATTAATCAACGTGCCCTGTTGGAGGGGAAATTATGTCGGATTTCCCAACCTTTTCTAGGGTAGTTCACGGTGGTCTTCTGGCTAGCTTAGGAAGACGCTTGAGCATCTCCGTAGTCTTCGTTGTTTTAGCAGGGTTACTAGTTATTATTTCTCCTCTCCCTCCATTCAGCCAACCTGCTTCGGCTAGTGACGTCTTCTATGACTTCGTGTCTCAGGCCTCGAGTGCGTCCTGGAGCAGCGGTGCTGGTGGACTAACCTTTCCGGGTAGCGATAACGATAGCAGCGGCTTTGCTCTCTATCGTGGTAGCTCGTTCTTACTCGAAGATGACAGCAGTCGTTCCCAGGTACTGGAGACGCATCCCGAGTGGGTGAGTAACGGCTGGATCATGGGGAGATACCCCCCACTCACTGTCCCCGCCGATGCCGAACTTAGAGTGATCGTCGGTTTCCTTAAAGGGGCAAGCGGAAGTGACGGGGTAGACTTTGTCGTCCAGTTTGAAGAGGGGCAGACCAGACAGACAATGCTGAGCCGAAGGGCAACCTACGACGGTGAGCTCGATTCGGTAACTCCGGGCTTGAGTTCAATAGCCGGTAAAACCGGACACTTCATTCTCTATGTAGACGCCGGTCAGAGCTCAGGACAGGATTGGGCAATCTGGGCAGAAGCCCAGATTGTGACGGCACCAGAATTACCCGACCTGGTGACAACAGAGGTGCGGGAAGAGAACGGCATAATCCGGTACCGCATAGTGAATCAGGGAGAGGGTAGTGTGGGTTCAACGACATTCTGTAACGGACTTTTCGTTGACGGCGAGCTGGTTGCTACAGACTATGTCAATATTCAGGGAATGCTACCCGGGCAGTGGATTGACAACCCTTTCGACTATCAGTGGCAAGCGACACTGCCAGAACATGAAATAGAAGTTTGTGCTGATTGGGAGGATGATGTCAGCGAAAGTAATGAACAGAATAACTGCCTGGAAGAGACATTTGTCAGTGGCGATACCACCCCGCCAGTGGTGACGATAACCTATTCCCCGGCTGAGGTCACCACGTTAAGTGAGGTGACGTTTACGGCACAGGCAAGAGACGATTCAGAAGTCACTGAACTGGAGATCTACATTAATGAGGAGATCGCTCAGCAATGTCTGGAGCCAGCTCAGGGAGTCGATGAGAAAGGTAGAGAGTATTGGGAATGCAGCTACACTGGCGGTCCTTATGACGAGGGCGAACTGATTTGTCGTGCTGAAGCCCTTGATCAGTATCATAACCGGGGTACCTCCGCTGAATTAGCTCTCGAAGTTGCCCCGCTTACAATTACTCCGCCGCCGCCCACTTACGAGATGTGCTGGTACTCCATTTCCGGTACTATCGAGAGTTTCCCCTATCGGGCAGATACCCTTTCCGTCCGGGTATGTGAGGCCGAGATAATCCTCTTAAACCTGGAGGGTGAGCCGCAACGCTTAACGCAATGTAAGGAAGGTGGCAGTATTTGGTATGCGGATGTGGTGAGACTTATGGAGGGAGACATGCCCGGACCGGATCTGGAATACTACCTTGGTAATCTCTGTCCCGGAGAGTATGTCGTGGCGCCGGTGTTTAACCCGGCCTCGGACGTCTGCCAGTGGCAGGGCAAGTGGCGCACCGCTCGGGGGAGTGTAGTCACCATTGAAGATTCCAGCGTTAGCGGGGTCGATTTTATTTTTACCCCGCTGGATACTCGTTCTCCAGTGATCAGCTCGATCTGGGTTGAGCCGGAGCAACCCGAATACGGTAAAGAAGCTACCATCAACATCCTGGCGGAGGATGATAGAGAGATCGTAAGCATCTGGCAGAAAACAGATACCCTCGGGTTGGACGGCTCGGTACACTATGACTACTGGCACGAGCTGGCAGTCACGCCAGGATTGGAGGGTAGCACCGCGGGAGCCCAGTTCTCCTTTATTGCCCATGACTTGATGACCGCCACGGTAACGGTAAAAGTATGTGATACTGGCGGTAACAGCCATACGATGAGTAAGGTAATTACCTGTGGTAGCTGTAGCGATGGCATTCAAAACCAGGGTGAGACCGGTGTCGATTGTGGTGGGCCATGTCCCTCGCAGTGCGTCGAGTGTCTCACTGATTATACCAGAGGAGATGCTCCATCGGCATATTTGTACAGCCCTGATGACGACGCTACTGTCCATAGCGCCGCTATCGATGCCCTTTACGAATACGCCAACGAGATTGGAGTTAGCGTTCTGGCGCTTGATACCGGTGATCCTTACCGTACCACAGACAATTTCGTTCGGGCGGTATCCTGGTGGATACCCCGCCACATGGGATACCGTGGCGACGACCTGAACGAACGATGCCTCGACGAGGCCTTGTCCTCACCTTACGAGCCGAGCGATTATGATCACGGGGATTTCCCCGTGCCGGCCGCGTACACGCTCAGGTACAGCGGCGCCGCGTATGTCACTGACGGTGTGAAAGACTATTTTGGTGACTGCGAGGACTTTGCCATACTGGCCTCCGCCATGCTGAGGTCATTAGGGGTTTGCCACGAGTGCGTCTTCAATGCCGAGCAACCGGGGCACGGCTTCAACATTGTCTATTATGAGGGAAAGTATCGGGTGATGGAACCGCAGTCGTTCACCATCGGCTGTGAGGACTACGGCCCGGAATTTATCTGGAATGACCGTATCGGAGCCTACGCCAGTAGTGATTTTGCCAAGGTACGTCCCTGGCAATATACCATGAACTATCCTTATTGTGAACGACCCACGGTTAGCGTGAGTGGGGGCGGATTCGGTCCTAAGGAGTTATGGCTTGACTGGGAAGGCTGGGGTGAAAACACCGAAGTAGCTGTGGGCGACTTCGATGATGACGGTAGAGATGATATTGCCGCGGTGTGGTATGAAGGTGGTTACTTCCCCTACCAGGCCTCTGTCTTATTTTCCTCAGGTTCAGGCTTTGAGATACCATCTGACAGCTGGCCACGAGGTCGTGATGCTGACTTCTCGCCGCTGGTATTTAGAGCCCCGGGGCGCGACTATATCATCGCACCAGAAGGTGACACACTCTGTTGTGTTCAAGGCACTCCCCGGACTGGCCCCGTTGCTTCGGGACACGTATACCTTTTCCGTTATGGTGAACCGGTAAGAGGAGTGGTTGCCTTGGCAGACCCAGATGGTGAGGGAGCGGCTGAGGTACTAGAATTTCACCAGGGAGATGATGCCGACGTTTACGTAAACGGGACTTTGTGGAATTCTGATTTCTCACCCCGTGAGGAAATCCCCCTGGTTGGTGATTTTGACGGTGATGGATATGATGACGCAGTCTCCTTTGAAAGAGGCTACGGCGGTGTCCGCGTGATCCGGTCAGTACCGGGTGCCGATAGGTTCACCATGTTTTGCCTCTGGCACGATGAGTTCTGCCTTGATGAGGAAACACCAATGGTCGGTGATTTCAACGGTGACGGCAGACAGGATATTGTCTCCTTTGACACAGATGATGGTGAAGTTTATGTAGGACTGTCAACCGTGTTTGGCTTCTGGAGTGATGGTTTAGAAGGTAGCCGGGCACTATGGCAGACTGACTTTTGCGAGGATAGCGAGATACCATTGACCGGCGATTTTAACGGTGATGGTCTGGATGACATCGGCAGCTTCAGCCTAGATAATGGTCGAGCACGGGTCTGGGTTTCCCGGGCAAACCCCAGTACCCTGACCTATGATTTTCGTGGTGGAAGTCTCTGCGAGCGAGCACATTTCTATTTGGATGCATACTCACCGTCAATCTGTCCCTGAGGGGAACTGACACAGGTAGGTAATAACCGATGTTTGGCAGTAAGAATAACAGAACCCTAGATACGAAAACTCGGAAAGCAGTAATGGTTGCCAGCATTACTGTGCTCTGTTTTTTCCTTTCCTGGATGACACCGGTGAATGCGGCGTTATTCTATACGGGCGACGTACATATTGAGTCCCTTTCGGCCACGATCAACGTAACTGACCAGGCTGAGGTAACCGTTCGGTATACCTTAGTAAATCGTGGTGCTGCTACGGAGGAAGTAGGCCTGAGCGTGTCTCCCGCGGAGGCGGCCATCCTGGTTGATGGGACTACCACATCGAATCCCGTGATCTTTAGTCCCGGGCAGCAAAGGGAGTTGGCCCTATCTTACAGTATGGAACTATTCCCTTCGGAGTTTCAGAGAATAACGTTTAACCCGATGCTCTTCTTCAATAATATGGCCAGTGCTCATCGGATCGATAACTACACCGTGCAGATGGTACTCCCTGAGGGAATTACCAGAATCATCTCCGCCAGCAAAAGCTATGACGATAGCAAGATTGAGAACGGCAGACTGGTCGTTACCTGGCAAGAGGAAAATGTTTATCCCAGTGCGCTGAATGTGTCTTGGACGACACTCGAGGTAGCCATTGCCGCGATAAAGAAAGCTCAGCCGGAGACGATCGCAACGGCTGGCGAGGTAGTTAATGTCGAGATCACGATCCAGAATCAGGGAGAGCAAGAAGTAAGAAATCTGAAGCTAATCGATAGCTTCTTTCCCGGGGCGTTTGCGGCGGTCGACCCGCTTGATGACTTCGAACTGGTTGAACCCGAGATGAGTGATCCGCATCTGTATTGGGAGAAAGAGATTGATTACTTGGCTGCGGGAGAAACCCGGGTCTTCAGCTACTCAATAGAAGTAAGGAATCTGGGTTTACAGACCCGGTTGGACCCGTTAACTGTTTTGGTTAATGATACTCCAGTGGCCGCGTCAAATGAGCTCGTCTTATATGACGAGCTAACCCAAGATGGAGAAGCGGCTGGGGTGGGATTGGGGTTTCCCTGGCAATATATTGTTATCGGTAGCGCCGTAGCGGGGGCAGTCGGCGGTATCATTGGCTACCGGCGCCGAAAAAGAAAAGCAGCCGCTGGCTGAACGAAAATCCAAAACGTGCAATTAAGGTGGCTTCAAGGCACACAGTCTATCAAGCTTAGTGAATTATCTTTGTATCTACCCAGTGAGCATATAATTGGGGGTAAGATCCGGGGGCGGTTGCAGCGTGTAGGGATATCTTTCCAGTTTTGCCCACGATGCTCGCCAAGTTTATGTCAAAGGCATAGAAATTTTGGTCGGGCGCGACATTTTTGCATGCCAAAGAGGTTACAATACCAGTTGAAGTCTCAGTAAAACTAATGCAAAAATCTACCCCCACATTGAATTGAACACCTGTTGGATAACTTACTTTAGCAACAAAATGAGCCCCTGCGGGTATTTTTATCTCAGGATAGGTGCCCTCTACAAAATCAGGGTATTGTGTGGCATAGCATGCTAATACCTTAGGATATGTAATACCGTCTCCAAGTACTTTATCAAACTGAAATGCAACTCTGGATCCAAAGGTCAAGGGACCATTAGAATCACGCCACGAAGCAACAGGAGCCTCATTTATAAAGTCATAAGCAGTGATAGTAAATGCGATTGGCGGTATATATGGCTTTTCCTTTAGCCCAGGTAATATGCTTAACCCACTGACCGTTAGCGTTACAGATTGGGTATCTGTTCCTGCAGAATTTGTGGCAGTTAACGTATACGTTGTAGTTTCAGTTGGTGACAAAGTTTTGGTACCAGCCGTATCCACGTTACCGATACCTTGGTCGATAGTAACTGAAGTGGCTCCGGTCACATTCCAGAGTATGGTTGCCGACTCACCAGTTTTCATTTCAGTTGGACTGGCGCTGAAAGCAACGATATCCGGTGGTTCTACCGGCTCAGTAGACGGTGGCGCCGTGACATTTATGCAGCCCACGGCAACCATTAAGAACAGGGACGCTAGAATTATCGGCTTTCCCAAGCTTCACCTTCATAAGTAATTATTACGCATCAGCTTAAGATAATAATGCGCTATTTGTCAATGCGTACTCTCAGGAACAGTTGTTTGATTCAATCACTGTCAATTGTCTTCCCTGAAACAGGACTGATACCATACCGAAGCTTTTTGCTAATGAATTCTGACTCTGCTGCCTATAATCTGATCTCATGCAAGTGTACAAATTTATATATTCTTATTAACAAACAGAGAAAACAATTCATCGTAACGTGTCATTGTCACCAGACAAGGCACGTCTTCGAATAACATCTCCAGCCAGCAAGTACGAATACAGCCAACCGCTGTTATCCTTCATGCAGCAGATACGATCTAGCCTCTCGCAATTGGGAGAAGTCAACTCAAAATCGTCACCAATCGGAGTGTAGGAAGATATACCCCACTCCCCCCTCCTGCCATAAGCCATGGAGGTCCATTTGGGGACTGCCTGCATAGCTACGGAGTGCAGAAGACTGCATGATAAATGCCTCAATGAGAACGCAGTCAAAGAGCTTGGTGTGAAAGAACCTGCATGGACCGGTGATAGCATGCCGATTGCAATATTTTACTTGACTTATGCTAGCACATATGCTATGCTACAAGTAGCAAGCTTTGGGGGTGGCCATGAAACAGATTAACTTTAGAGTTGATGATTCAATCGGGGAAGCCTTCTCCGCTTTCTGCCAGCGCATAGACACACGACCGGGTGCCTTGCTCGGCTCGATTGTCGACTTCTACGGGCGCTGCGAGATCCTAGCTCAAAAGGCAGCAGCAAAGAAGGTCAACAGAGAAGAAGCTCTCATTGAGCTGGGTCGCATCGTCGCTGACATGCGCAGCCTGGCTAAGGCGAATGGCGAATTTAAGAAATTCCTTGCCGACATGCTTGAACCCCATGGCATCAAGATCGAAGAATTGGGGGCGATCTAGAGCACACGATATGAAAATGTTGGAGAGAGGAGGAAAATATGGATGAAGCTATTAATGATTCCAGGATAACAGGAGAAGGTAAAGAAACTCTGGTGGCAAGAGTTGACGGGCGGGTAATGCCTGCCCTGGACCAGATAGCCAGTGCCAACCAGGCCAATACCAGCCAGATGATGGGTCAGCTACTGGATGACATCGCTGATGCTGTAGACTTCTTGGGTGCCGTCCGGGGCGATAGCTTCAGCATTATGGAAGACAGGTTTGCCAAGCTCATTCTTGAGCGATGTCATGGTGCCACTCCCAAAGCCCTACAGGCGATGGGACATATCTGGTACCATGCTGCCGATATACTATCAAGCGAGAAAGGAGGATAGAGAATTGCGCTTCTACTGTTTTCTCAGGGAAAGCAGCCTGGTACAGAAGGATAGATACGGGCCCAAGACTCAGTGGCGAGATTTTGAGAGATTTGTCCAAAACTGGCCGCGAGGGCCGCACTACGTACGTTCGGAAGACAGCAGCACTGTTATCGAGTCGGCCTCAAGATGGAACCGTCCAATCTGGGAGCAGGCAATAGCAGAAGGTATCCGGCGTTTTAAGGCTGGCATTGTAGACGCCTTCCTTTTCGGCAGGGTAGACCGGGAAACCCGGAATCTCTTTGCTTCGATACCGGTGCTCCGTATGGCGATTGACGCCGGTGTTCCCATATTCTTTGCCCAGGAAAAACTGTATCTTGATCCGAAAGATCCTGAGGCCATGGAGCAGTACATGAAAGAGGCACAGGACTCTATCGCCTATATTCGTAAGTTCGTTAAGAACACGACGCCGGGTCGAATCTCTCGGGCTAGAGACGATCAGAAACTACCCTGTAATACCCGCATGTTTGGCTTCGACATTGTCGACGGTAAACGGGTGGTTAACCAGGCTCAGGCTGCAGCTATTCGCCAGGCGGTAGAAATAACTCTCAAAGAAGGCCGTCCCGGAGCTGGCAGGCGCTGGCTCAATGAACACGGCTGGCTGACTACACAGGGCAAGCCCTTCTCCACTCAAACATTGTCCGGCAAAGGCGGGCTATTCCGCAACCGAGCACTAATTGGGGAGACGATAATCCGGTTCAAGGATGAAAAGGTCATCATCCAGCACGATGCGATTCTCGACCCAGCAACATTCGAGAGACTGCAGGCAGTGCTGGATGCCCAGGGTGTTAGGGAAAGGCGGACAGAGTTTTACGCACTATCTGGTATTGCATATTGTGGCTGTGGGGCTAGATTTGAGTCGGCCAAGTCCGGTCCATACCGATACTACCGGTGTCGGGCACATTGCGGTGAGAGGCTCTGGAGAAAAGATGATTTTGAATGGGCGGTCTGGAATAGCTTCGGGGGATATCTCGATGACCGCCAGAGCCGGACGGATTATCTCCACGTCGCCCGGCAGTCTGAGATTAAAGTCCGGGAGGAGCTGCAAAAAGTCGAGCGTGAAATTGAGGCAAATGGTAAAGAATGGAAAATGCTCCTCGATAGAGACCTGTCAGGTTATCCGGCCACAACCGTTGAGCAGAAGAAGAAGGAACTGAGCGCAGCAAGTGAGTCCTTACAGTGGCAAAAGGCACAGATTGAAGCGGAGCTTTTGTTATTACCGCAGATAGACCCGGCCGACGTTGAACAAGAGCTGGCGACTTTGACAGCGCCATGGCTGTTGTGTGACTGGTCAATAAAGGACCAAGTATCTCAGGATACTCTACCACGGCAGCAGGCTGAGGTTTTGAGACGAACGTTACTCCAGCTCAGTGCACGTGTCCATGTCGAGAAAGGCGATTTAAGGATAGTCGGGCGGTTACCTGTAGGATTTGGGACTACGGTAAACGCTTCAGGAAACCTTTGCGCCCCAGAGTAACGTCATTGAGTAGTGTTACCCTATCGGAGAGCGCCCTCTCCAGAGCGTTTACCAGTATCGCCTTATGCGAAACGAAACCCTCACCTGAACGCTTGCCCTCAATATTCAGTTGTTCTATCTAATTCACCCCCATTGAGCTATTCGGTAGTGGGCAAGGCTACCTGATAGCTCCAGTAGTAAGCCACCGATTACCCGCAACCCGCTGGCATAATCAGCGCTTCCACTATATAAGTCTCCGAAAATGGCTCAAAAGTAACGGCTAAAATAGTGATTTTCGCTCTCTTTGCCTGAAGCGCTGTAAATACATCTTATCTTTCGGCTCTAGCGCTACTCCGCCAAGCCTCTTTTGAGCTATACCTATAAGGCGTTGCGGACATCGTGATATAAAGGTCTTAATGTCTAGCCACGCTCCAAGCTCCAGCGCCTTATCATCGGCTATCAGCTCTCCAAGCTCGGTTGTGTTGCCCTCACTATCCGTTATAGGCTTATACAGGCTTTCCAGCCTGATAGCTTTCGGACACTCACGGTATAGGTCATTGTCTTTACACTTGCGCCGTTGCGCCTTGCTACAATGCTGGCAATCCAAGCCGTTATTTACCTTATAGTGTCTAAACCAGTAATCGGCTACGGTATGACTGGCTATCCGATACATTACAGCTTCGGTAAACGGCTTATGACCGTTATTACGCTCTACATCGGCTAGGGCAATCATTATATCGTGTAGCAAGTCCTCTCTATCCTCTGGTTTTACCTTGTGAGTAAAACGTGAAGCTACCTGATAATAGGTAAGCCAATCACCCTCTAGCTGGCGATAGCCGTTACCGTTAGTCGGCGCTTGTGTTTTACGGCGGTTTGACCTAGACTTGATACTACGCAAGGCTTGTGTCCTTTGGCTACGGGCGATTGCAGTCTTACCGCACCACGGGCATACGCCTTGCGCTTCGTTTAGCACCCATATTTTACCGCACTGGCTACACTGCCCTTGCGGTGCTGGCGCTGGTGCTACCGTTGCAGTTACCATCGCTTATCCCCCCTTAACGTTATTAGGGCAAGCGCTCAGGTCAAGGCTTCGTGATATTCGGTTGTTAACGTGCTTTGCGTTTACAGCTTTATCATCCAACAAAAAGCGCTTAAGTTATATTTGGAAAAGCAATTGCATTTTCCTCCCCCTGGGAGAGAGATACGAAAAGCGTTTAAGTCAATGCTTGACGCACTGTAGCGTGAAAATAGGGGCATAGGTCAGTGAGAATAGGGAAAATTATAGCCAGGGCAGAAGGAGATGCCCTAATACCTGGCGTAGAGCTTGAGATGCTTCTTCCCTCTGGAATAGGCGGAGTCAAAGTGGGGATAAAGGGCACGAACCGGGTTGGACACCTGCTCCGGAGGCGCCTTCCTGCCCGAATCAGTGAGTCGGTAGTATACTCTTGAAGGTGCGGGGGGATAGTCGTCCTGAATAGCGGACGGCTCAGTGTGGCCGGTTTCCTCAACCCAGCCAAGCCTTTTGAGATGACCGAAGTACCTTGTAAAGCTGGCATATCTCATCTTGGTGAGCTTATAAGGAATCCGGCTCAAGTAGTATTCCATGAGTTCCCGGTATTCTTCTTCGGTGAAGGCCGGCTTACCGCGTCTTATCCGCTTTTCCTCCGTCCTCTCAACGGCGTCTTTCGCGTGAGCGCGGTGCAGGGCCAGCTTATACTCACTGTGAATGTCGGTCATGGGAGCGCCTTCAGCCGGGTCTATTCTCTCGCTGTCCTCAGGGCCGTTCCCCTTAAGGAACTCGATAATAAACCAGGCGGCGCCGAAGGGACGCACGAAACCTCCCAGCTGTGGTCTTATTTCCATTATCATTTCATAGTCCCTCTACATACGTTCCTGTGGAGGAGAGGTATTCAAACTCAGGATATTCCAGACGGGGCGGCGGCTTCTCCGGCTGTTTTGGCTTA
>DAOUER010000031.1:0-24410 GCA_034430375.1 Dehalococcoidales bacterium | reverse complement strand
TAAAGGACGCCATCGTCAGACTAAATATCATGGTACCGGCACAGGCCGAGAACCGGGTAAGCGGCAGCGATATCCGCGAAGCGCTCAAGGAAGCGTCGTATTTCACGGTCGCCCAGGATATCCAGCGGGAAACCCGCCTTAGGATGGGCGATCGCACCGCCGAGGAGATAGCGCCCATCGAGGCTCTGAAGGCCTACCTGGATTTAAAAAACGTGTCCGCGGACCGGCAAAAAGTCTTACTCGAATACGGAGAAAAACTCATAGACGGCCCGGAGCCAGACTAGCCTATTTCAACATCACTCGTTTCGGCCTGGTAATGGTCTTTGGCGTCGTAGATAAAGAACGCGGTAATAATAGCCGTGATTGTTACTCCGACAGCCGCCCAGGTGAATATCGTATGAAAGCCGAACCTCTCGATAAAATACCCGCCCGGTATGGCAAATATCGCGCCGGTATATTGCATGGTGGAGTAATAGACACCGAAAATCTTGGAGCGGTGTTTCGCCGGAGCCTGGGTCATGATAAACACCTCGGTTACCGGCATCCGCAACGCCATGATAAAACCCTGGAAAAACAGCGCGATATAGAGGGTAGGACCCAGGGTAACCAACTTAAAGGCATATATCATTACCCCTGATACAATACCGGTAGCTATTATCACCTTAACGCTGCCGATTTTATCCGAGATATAACCGCCGAGCGGACCGGCCCAGAGCCCCGACGAAAAAACAACCGACATCAACCCTGCAGCCGCGGCTTTGGATGCCCCCAGTTCATCGGTCATATACAGGGTGAGGAACGGTAGAACCGACATACCGATACCGCCGCCGACAATCATCATCGTTAAAAAGGCAATCAAACGCCGTTTGTAGCCCGGTTGTGGGGGTTTTTCCTCGGTGATTTGCCGCTTAACCGCTTCTACATGAGCTTTACCACCACGTTTCGATAGATAAACCAGGAATATCAGGCCGAATACCACCGTCGGTATAGCTAGGAAAAGATACGAATAACGCCAGCCGGTCTCCTCACCGAACGCCCCGAGTATAGCGGCCGCAATAATCGGCGAAACGAAAAATGCAGCATTGCCCCCCACCAGGTGGAAGCCCAGGGCCCTCCCGCGCAGTCTTGGTTCTACCGATGCAGATATAAGCGGCGTCGCCGCCGGGTGATAACCCCCGGATAACAGCCCCATCAATATCAGAAATACAATAAACATGATGAAGTTAGGTGAAAGCCCGACGAGAATCCCGGCTACGGCTACGCCAAGAGTGCCGATCATAATCAGGGGTGTCGGCCCGAAGCGGTCGGCGAACCAGCCGGCCGGTAATTGTCCCGTGGCGCTGGCAAAGGCAAAGGCGGATGGTATAGCTGAAGCCTCAAAATAACCCCCTATTTTAAAATAATCACGTATAGCCGGGAACAGCGGCTGCTGCAGCGCCATTAAAAAATGGTGGGCGGCGTGCGCGATAATAAAAAACGGGAGAGACGAGAATATAAAGGAACGCTTTTTAGGTACCGGTGATGTCGTCAAAGTCACCTTTCAGATTCAAATGCGTATTAGGATACGCTGTATTTTTAGTATTGCATAAAGTACGGGGGTTGGAGACTCAGATAATTATAACCAATCTAAAATAGAAAAATCAAATTTTTACCGATATATCTGTAAGCCGGTTAATTACGGCTGCCCCGGAGGAATTCGTCTTGATTTACTTCATTAGGCATTGCCTGTATAATCAGGAAGAGAAATCCACAGGCGGTAAATATGAAAGTTTCCGTTATCGGGGCAGGGTACGTCGGGCTTATCTCCGGCGCCTGCCTGGCCGAACTGGGACACGATATTATCCTCGTCGATGTCGATAAAGAGAAAATCGCGACGATAAATACCGGTAAAAACCTCCCGATTTATGAAGAAGGTCTTGAAGAGCTATTAAGCAGGGTACATATCAAGACCAGCTCTGACTACGCAGAAGCCGCCTCGGCAGATGTATTTCTGATATGCGTCGGCACCACGGCTGACGAATCGGGCGCCATATTCTCCCGGCATCTCGTCACGGCAACCGGACAAATAGCCGCCGCGGTAAAAGACCGGCAGGATTACTATGTAGTCGCTGTAAAGAGCACGGTAAGCCCCGGCACGACCGAGGAAGTGGTCATACCCATCCTGGAAAAGGCCGGAAAGAAAGCCGGGGTGGACTTCGGGGTATGCATGACGCCCGAATTTCTCACCGAGGGACGGGGGATTTATAATTTCATGAACCCGAACCGCATCATCATCGGTGAGTACGATAAAAGGTCGGGAGACGTCCTCGAACGACTGCACCGGGGTCTTGACGCCCCTGTCCTGCGCACTGGCCTCAGCACCGCCGAGATGATAAAACTGGCTTCAAACGCCTTCCTGGCTACCAAGATATCCTATATCAATGAAATCGGCAATATCTGCAAGCGATTGGGCATCGATACTTATGACGTCGCCCGGGGCATGGGACTCGACGACCGCATCGGCCAGAAATTCCTGAATGCCGGCATCGGTTTCGGCGGTTCCTGCCTGCCCAAAGACCTGAAAATACTGATTTCCAGCGCCCAGAAAGCGGACTATCAACCGGACCTGTTACAGAGCGTAACCGACCTGAATGAAGCACAGGCGCTAAAGCCTGTAGAGCTGTTGGAAAAACACATCTCTCTGAAAGGCGCCACGGTAGGAATTCTCGGGCTGTCTTTCAAGCCGGGCACCGACGACATCCGGGATTCGCGGGCAATACGTATAGTACGGGTCTTGCTGGATGAAGGGGCCGCCGTCAAAGCCTACGACCCATTAGCCCTGGGCAAATTCCTGGAATTATTCCCGGAGGTCAAAGCGGCCACCGCCGAGGAAGTGGTTGATTCCGATGCCGTCCTTATCCTCACCGAGTGGGCAGAATTCGACAAACTCGACTACCGCGGACGGATAGTCATCGACGGGCGGAGAATCGAGAAAGCCCGGGAAGCCCGGATATACGAAGGCGTCTGCTGGTAACCAAATCCCGGAAAGCGAATCACCGGTTATACTTGACCCTGGTACAGGCTCCAGTAATCGCCCTGTC
The DNA here is from genome assembly GCA_034430375.1 of Dehalococcoidales bacterium. Taxonomy (GTDB): domain Bacteria; phylum Chloroflexota; class Dehalococcoidia; order Dehalococcoidales; family RBG-16-60-22; genus W425. Next base: position 21,330 of record DAOUER010000031.1, on the reverse strand, counting down.
TGGCCATTAACTCTTCGTGGGTGCCCTCTTCAGCCACTTTTCCCCGCGTCATGACGATTATCCTGTCGGCATTGACGATGGTGGAAAGCCGGTGGGCGATTATAATAACGGTATGGTCCTTCGATATTTCATCGATAGCCTTCTGAACCGCCGCTTCCGACATGCTGTCGAGGGCGTTGGTAGCCTCATCGAAGATTAGAACCTCCGGCTGGCGTATCATCGCCCGTGCCACGGCAATACGCTGCCGCTGTCCGCCGGAAAGCCTGACACCCTTATCACCGACGTAGGTATCGTAGCCTTCCGGTAGCTCGGAAATAAAACCGTGGGCATCGGCGTAGCCTGCTGCCCGTATGACGTCTTCATCCGTGTATTTTTCCGAGCGTAGGGTGATGTTATTCTTTACCGTGTCGTTAAAGACATAGGTTTCCTGGTCGACGTAGCCGATCATATCCAGCCAGGTGGACAACCGGTATTCCTTGAGGTTAACGCCGTCAACTAAAAGGGCCCCGGTATCCGGCTCGAAAAGACGCAGCATCAAACTGACGACGGTTGTTTTACCGGAACCGGAACGTCCCACTATAGCCACGGTCTCACCCTTTTTTATACTTATCGATACGTCCCGCAATGTCCTGGTGCGTTCCCGGTAGGCAAAAGAAACATCCTCGAATTTGATATCGGACGTAAATTCGTCTATTGCATTATCTCCGTCTTTAATGGAGGTGATATTCTCCTGTTCGATGGAACATATAGCTTCACAATCCGGCAAAGTACCCATGATCTGCACGATATGGGTGCCCATGGTACCAATCATGGTAAACAGGCGGAAGAAGGCAAACGCGAAAGTACCGTAAACCGGGATTAATTCCGTGAAAGATTCCGGCGCCATGATTTTGATGAGTAAAGCGATAATGCCGATGGCCAGGTACAGCACCAGAAACAGGAAAGGAACGGGCACGCGCTGCCAGAAATTCCTCCTGACGTAGTACATCCAACGCCTCCGGATGACGGCGCCGAACCTTCGTATCCAGTCGGTGGCGGTGTTGTATACCTTTACCTGCTTGATACCGTTGATTACCTCGTTCAGGATAACATTGGTCTCACGGTTGGCTTCACGCTCGCCGGCCGCGGCATAATAGGCCACCCTTTTTCCGATGAACCGGGTCAGGTAATGATAGCCTAATCCTACCACGATAACGGCAATGGTCCCCTGCCAGGACAGGGAAAACAGCAGGACCAGCACAGAAATAGATAGTATCGCCTGCTGTACCAGTTCGGCCATGGAGTTCACCAGTACAGCAATCTGGTTTGGCCCGGTCACTACGTTATAGATAAGCTCACCCTGCTGGTGGTCGATAAAGTGCTGGTAGTCCGCCCGGATATACTTGTTGAAAATCTCTTCCTGGTTCCTCTGCACCAGCCGGGTGGCGAACCTGATCCTGATCTGGACAAGAATGACCTTGGATATGAAAGTCAGTACGGCGATAATGAGGAAAATGATGCAGTAACTGATGAAGATATCATCGAAGGGGAATATTCCGGCAACACGGTCGAACATGGAAGTAATAAAACCGGCTTCCCCGGTACCACTGGTGAAAGCTGCGGTAAGTATGGGATAGATAGCCGCCACGTTGGCCGCTTCCAGGACACCCGTTACCAGTGAAAGCAGTAATACTCCGAGAAACCGGAGCTTGTTATACCTTAACAGGAATTTGACTACCTGAAAACTCTGTTTGGACACGCTAACTCACTCACCGGTTATTTTCTGCCACATCTTTTAGGGTTGATAATTCGGTGTCTACCAGGGTTATACCATTCTATAGTATTACCCTTGCTTTAAGCAATGAATATACATCACGCCATAAGGATATCCAGAATCTCTACGAATTCACCGGTCATTCTCCGGTGACTGTATTTTTCAATCTCTTCCCCGATGCCGTGATAGGATACCCGGCCTTCTTGTTTATATTCCTGATACAGCCGTAAGAGCGTTTCCCCGATATTGTCTTCGGTGATAGCCTGCACGCCAACCCTGGTTTTTTTCAGCAATAAATCAACTGCATTCCCCGTAACACCTCCGATAGCTATAACGGGTCTGGCCGCTCCCAGATACTCAAATGCCTTCAGGGGATACCACCCGTTTTCGGCGGGATCGTCCCAGTCCATTAGCAGCAAGAGCTGCGATTCCTTTTGCTTTACGATGGCTTCTTTCTGTGAAACGATTCCGTGCTGCTTAACTATACCGGAGACCGAATATGAAGCAATGTCTTTCTCCAGCCAATCAAGTTTCGGTCCGTAAAAGCGGACTTCGATATCGGCCGGGTCTAGCGAACCGTCTTTAATGAGACTTCGCAAAGCCGCAAACAGCCGGCCGGGATGCTGCTTCCTGCCGTAGATATTACCCGTATATGTGATGGTAAATCCGGGTTTTACCCCGGCAGACACTTCTTTCATTATTTCCGGGTCAAAACCATTGGTTATAGTCGATACCGATTTTCCTTGATGCAGAATAGCCAATCGGTCGGCCCAGGGCTGGGAAACGGTGACCAGGACATCAGCATCCGCAAGCGTTTTCAACTCCAGCCTTCTATCAAACCATTTTCTCAGCGAGCTGTAGTAGTAATGGTGGTTCTGCGACCACAGGTCGCGGAGGTCAGCCAGCCAGGGAATGCCGTGTTTCTTTTTCAGTTCCCGGGCAACGAGATGGCCGGTTACCGGCGAAGAGCTACTGAGGATAGCGTCTATCTTTTCGGTCTTTAGCAATTCATCACCGGCAACGATAGCCGGCTTTCGCCAGCCTTTATACGAGTCGGGGTAGTTAATTATTTCACCGCCAAAGACCAGAACACGGTCAAATATAGACCTGCCGGAGGCAGGAGCAACATTACTCTCCATTCTCCTCCCCGTTTCGATAACGGAAATACCGGACGGCAGATTACTCTCCGGTGGCAAAGCCGTGGTGAGTAATACCGGCTGCCACCCGAACTCCGGCAGATATTTAAGCAAGCCCGGAATGCGGGTACCGAAATAACGCGCGATAATGAGGACCTTATACAAACGTCCGTTCTCCCTATTCTAGTTTCTAATAACGGCTAAGGTTTAGGGATATAGTCGCTGCAAGCAAACCATCGAATACAGCCTGAGTCTATTTACTTTTCAATTACAGTACCGTAGCCGCGATATCCTCCGCCACCAGGGAATTGGCTTTGAGCAGGTATTCCTGGTTGCCCGTTTTCACCTTTTCCGACTTCTTTCAATAACCTCCCGGTAGACTTTCTCATATTTCTCCGTCTGGCTGGCCACGGATAAATTAGCCTTGATATATTCCCCGGCTTTTTGCGTCCTTGCCTGAGCCGCAACCGGATTATCCAGCGTATTCCTTATAGCCTCAATCAAGCCGCTGGTATCTCCGTATTCTACCACATAGCCTGCCTCCATAGCCTCGATGGTTTCGCCTAGTCCGGTGTTTTTACTGGCAATCACCGGGGTATGACACATTATCGCCTCCAGGGATACCCGGGCGCCCTGTTCGTAAATAGACGGCTGCACCAGGGCGTCGGCATCCACCAGCGCCGCCAGCTTTTCCTTCCCGCCAAGAAATCCGGTAAAAATTACCCTGTTAGATATCCCGAGTTCAGTAACTAATTTTTCTATGTTTTTCTTGTGTCCGTCGTCAGGACCGACGATAACCAGCAGCCAGTCCCGGGTTTGCGAGGCCATCCGGGCAAACGATTTAACCAGGAAATCTATTCCCTTAATCCAGTTGATTCTTCCCAGGAACATGACCACCTTCAACGAACTGATATTATAACGACTACGGAAGGTGCCGGGTTCCGGCAGGTCCCTGAATTCGTCGATGTCGATGGGTGGATGAATCAAGGTTACATTTTCTTCATCAGCGCCCAGATTACGGTATTCATCGACACCTACCCGTGTCTGGGCAATCAACCGGCCGGCATCTCTCATCGCCTGGTACCCGAAGAATACATCGTAGAACCACTTAAAGATAACCATCGGACTATTTTTACCGGCGGCCAGCCGGGGGGTAGATCCGTGGGCATCCAGGATGTAGGGAAGGCCATATTTCTTGGCGTAATGATGGATGACAACATTCTGGAAGCTGCGGAAACAGTGCAGGTGGATTATATCGAAATTCTTTAGATTTTTTCTGGCGGCCGATATAATTCCCGGCGTCACCTGCGTCGCGCCAATCTTGAACCAGCCCGGCAAGGGATGAACCGCCACGCCGGATACAGAGTTGATAAAAGCCCGGTCCAACTCGAAATCACTGGTATAGATGACGACTTCATCGCCCCGCCGACTCTGGCTGAGGGCAATCCGATAGAGGAGGTCTACCGTTCCGCCACCATGAACCGGCGAGAAAAAATCAAAGACATGCAGAATTTTCATTTTCATTATTATACCAGAAGAAAGCTACCGCTCACAGGTGCGGGATTGAACCGAATCAACGAAGAGGAGTACTAAACGGCCCGGCCGGAACGGCGAGCTCAAGGCCGGTTACCAGTATATTCGAATATCTTGACTTCCGGCAGCAGTATATGGATAGGCTCCCAGTCGGGTGGTTCGGTATCATTGTGAGAGGTAACGCCTTCTGATGTATAGACTATCTGGAAACCATCGGCAGCTTCCAAGGATATCGGGCTGATGAATGGAAATAACCCGACAATCCGGCTGTTTTCCGAGGCCTCGGTCTGGAGATAGTCTAAAGCTTCCTGATAACTATCGAAGGAGTTAATCTTGTTGATAACCTTATAGCTATTACCATCATCCGCGGTAACATAGTCATACTCAATTACCAGGGGATTTTCATCCGTCACGGCCTGCCCTTCGAAATGGAACAGCCTTACCCCCAGCGTACGGTAGTACTCGGGATAATAGAAATATCTCGGGATATAGCCGTTTTCGGTGGGAATCACGTACAGGTCGAAGTATTGTCCCATGGATGTGCCAGCCCAGTTGGCGATAGCATGAAACTTGGATGATGTCAGTGAGTAGTCCATAATGATATACTTTGTTTTCAGGTGCTCCAGTAAATCCAGCGTCCGCGGCGTCGGCGGCCACTCCTGTGATAGCAGTAATTCGGCTACCTGTTCTATCGGCCCGGCCCGTTGTGACGGATTGGCGCTGGGGATACGCTGCGCCGTACGCGTTATCCAGTAGCCGTAGTCCCACCAGGAGGTCACGCCGTAAGCCGAGTCCGGATATTCAAATTTCTCGCCGGCCAGCGGTCTTTCATATATCGCGTAGTAACCCTCGGGGTCACCGAATGGTTCCGGGGTATTGTTCTTCATCCATAAAAGGGATTCCTGCCAGGCATCACTGGGAGCGTAATATACCGCCTTGGCTACGGAAACGGACGCCTGAACGTTCCAGAAAAACACGCAGAACAGGACTATCACCGTGAGTGCCGCCACACCGATAGTTCTCAAATGATAATTCGCTTTTGTCTTTCTAGCATCTCTACTTTTTGACTTCTTTCCAAAAAACCATGTTAGACCCACATGTGTTTCAGATTGACTCACCAGTTTCCTGAGTCCGCCCCACCAGATAATCTGGTAGGCGATATAGGCCGTCAGCAGGGCGATATTCACCGCCAGGTAATAAGCAAAACGCCGCTGTCCGATAGTAGCTATTATCATGACAATGGTCCATATAATGAACAACAGCCAATGATTTTCCTCGCCGCGATGCCGGATATAAAGCCATATCATGATGGCGAGAGCGATTAACCCGAAGCCGGGAATCGCTACGTCTCTGAAAAGGAAAAATCCAGTTGTAAAATTACCCCAGGATAGACTAGTAGAGAAATCTCCCCCGGGAAATAGGAAAGATTGCATTTCAATGGTAGTCTCCGCCGAAGCCCCGCCAGGATTGAATATGGTAAACCTTTCCATTACGGTATCAAATAATCCGGGAGCCGCCAGAGAAAAAATAACGATGAATATGATACCGATTACTACCAATCCGACCGGGTAATAATACGGCTTAAATCCTCGGTTCGTAACCAGCCGGGATATCCCGGCGAAGACCGGTGGAATCAATACCGCCCCGACTATCGCCAAGGCTACGTCACGGGGCGGTGAAAGCGGCAGGAATATAATCAAGGCAACGAGGAAAACGATAAATCCTATAATCCCCAGATATTCGGTGGACTTGCCCCTTAGATGGTCGACAATGAACTGGATAACAAAATACAAACCGATGATGAACACGAAAAGCAGACCGCCCTGCCAGGTTATCAGGTAAATTCCCAGGAAAAATCCGGCCAGCAGACTCGAAATAAGAGGTTTGCGAACTACCTTCCAGTCCAGTTGGATTACGGAACGAAAGGTTATCTGGTTTTTCCCTGCCTGCTTGATAGCCAGGATAAGGAACAGTGCGGCGACGGCGCTAAACAGCGCCTCGGCGATATGCTGATCGGTAAAACCGAGTATGGAACGCCCCAGGAACTCACCCGGCAGCACCGCGATTAAGGCCGCGCCGATTATACCTACCCATTTATTGAACAGTATTTTACCGATGAAAAAGACGGGAATAACGGTCAGAGCCGCCAGGATGGCCGGAAAATAGACGCTGACAACATCGACGGTATGCTGTGTAGGCGAACCCAAGCCGACCACCCAGGCGACGCATCCCAGGAGCCAGTTGAAGAAATGGGCGCCGGTAACGGTGGCTCCGCCCGGAAAGATGAAATAGGGATGGAAGCTTGTAATGTTGGGAAAGTTATGGGCCAGGTTATCGACTAGGTACATGTGGTAGTAGGCATCAATACTGGAGAATTTTATCCAGTCGCCAGAGAAAATCTTATCCCAAGGAAGTATCGTCCTGATAAGCAGAGACAGACTGAAAAACGACGAGAGCAATATACCGATTAGCAAGTTCAGTGAAGTTCTATTCATGTTAATCCCAACTAATCATCCGGTTGATGTCCTCCGCTTCCTCAAGTTTGGTAAATTATGTCATATACAATTCCCGGTTAGCAAGGTGGTTAACCCTTAACTATTCTCTTCTCCGACGAAATCCGAAAGCGCCCCGAGCTTTATTGACTAGCTCCCTGAACTGCTCTCTATTTCTCAATGCCAGGAGGACCTTGATTTCCTCCCTGATGAGTGAGGGATTGATGAAATAGTATTTACCGAACCTCTTCCGGAGGTAGAACTCGCGGAAAGTCTCGTTGGAAAAGTCAATCAGGTCATCATCGGAGCAATCTTTGGTAAGGTTGGCATTGGTATGCAGGCTCCACTCTTCCACATTGGTGGCATCTTCGGATATCAATCCGGCCTTTAAAGCCGAATCGTATAATTCGGTGCCGGGGATGGGGGTGGTCAGGGAAAAACCGTGATAGTCCAGCTCCAGCTCCCGGGCAAAGTCCAGCGTCTCCCGGATGGTAGCCCGGGTCTCACCGAGGTTGCCCAGCATGAAATATCCGGTGACGTGTATCCCGGCTTGCTTGGTCCACGCCACGACCTCCCTTACCTGCTCCAGCGTTTCGTTCTTTTTCATGGAATCTAAAACCTGCTGGTTGCCCGACTCTATGCCGTAGGCTAGGCCGCGGCATCCGGCGGCGTACATGGCGGCCAGCAGTTCTTCAGTCATCAGATTCACCCGTCCATTACAGTACCAGGCGATTTTCAGGTTTTTCTCCCCGAGCTGCCGGCAGAACTCAAAGACCCTCTCCCTATCCAGAACAAAGGTATCGTCGTTGAAGAAGAAGCCGTTTATTTTATATTCCTTATGTAATAGTTCTATTTCCTCGATGATATTAGCCGGACTCCGCCCCCGCCATTTATGGCCCCACATGTCTTTGAAACAGAAAGTGCAGTTATAGGGACAGCCCCGACTCGATATAAGATTGGTGCTGCGTATTTTACCGAATCCCCGGATTTTTATCCCGAAACTCTGAAAGTGGTCCTTGATATAACGTGCCATGTCCAGCAGATGCCGGGCGGGAAACGGGACCGTATCCAGGTCTACGATGGGCTCTACAGGTTCATTGAGAACAACCTGCCCGCCGGACCGGTAAGCTATGCCTTTGATATCACCGCAATCATCACCCTGCTCGATAGCTGCTACCAGATTGACGATAGTCTTCTCGCCTTCCCCGAGAACGATGAAGTCGGCCGCTGATGCCTGGAGCAACTGATGTGGGAGGGCCGTCGCCAGGGGGCCGCCGAGGATAACCCGGGATTTATTCCCGGCTGCCTTCACGGCAGCAACCAGCTCCAGTACCGTTTGATACTCCGTAATCATCCCGGTAATACCGATGATTTCCGCCCCGGATATCCGCTGTTGTAAACGGCGATTTTTTACCCGGTGAACATTGAGGTCGATGATTGCTACTTCATGCCCCGCCTGTTCCAGCAAAGCGGCGATATAAGCCAGGCCGAGGGGCACGTAAGCATTGGGACTCCAGGTCTTCAGCCGCGGATTGAGCAGAGTTATCTTCATATTGTCCGTTCGCGGTGGCTGTCTTGACGGTTTTTCTATTTATCGGGATAAAACCACATAATCAAAGGATGGCGCATCGCCTGCTTGATTTCTGTTTCTTCCCGGGCGAGTTCCTCTTTCACAGCCTTGTGCTCCACGAGCATTACCAGGCAATCGGCACCTTGGGCCGCATCTTTGATTGATTCATACCGGTATTCGGCTACCAAGGGGTCGGCGACCACTACCTCGTAGCCATCTTCCCGAAGCAATTGAATAATCTTCAGAGCCGGACTATTGCGGGTATCGTAGGTATCCGGCTTGTAGGTAACCCCCAGGGCGACAATCCGGGGATTATCAATATCCTTCACCATCCGCCGGATTTTAGCGGCGATTTTATGAGGTATTTCATCATTGATCAGCCGGGCGGTATGGATAAGACGTGAATTTACGGGGTCGACCTCCTTGATGAACCAGGGGTCGACGGGGATACAGTGACCGCCAGCGCCGATACCCGGCTTGAGGATATCAATCCTGGGATGCTTGTTAGCCAGTTCGATGGCCCGGACGACATCCACCCCGAGTCCCTCGGCCACGGCGGCAAACTCATTGGCCAGGGCGATATTAACATCACGGCTGGTATTCTCCATGAGCTTCACCATCTCGGCGGTAACGTCATCAGTTAGATACAGGTCACCTTTGATAAAAGAACCGTAAATTTCACGGGTCATCTCGGCGGCTTTTTCATCCAGTCCGCCGATTACCCGGTCGTTATTGATAATTTAATCGAAGACCTCTCCCGGTAATATCCTTTCCGGGCAGTGGCTGAGGTAAATATCCTTACCGATTTTCAGTCCGCCCTTCTCCAGAAGCGGCGCGATGACGTTGCGGCAGGTCAGCATAGGAACGGTGCTTTCCACCACCACCAGGTTGCCGGAACGCAGGTAAGGAACGATAGCCTCCACGGCATCGATAATGCGGGAAAGGTCGGCCAGTCTTTTCCTTTCATCGAGGGGCGTCGGTACGGATATGATAAAGACGTCAGCCTCGCAGGGGACATTCTGCGCCTTTAAATTTTGCCGTATGGCCGGCTCCTGGAAAATCTTTTTAATATCATCCTCGGCCAGGTGCAGGATGCCTTCGTTGATGGCATTGACCACGTTTTCTTCAATATCAACCCCGACTACCTGATAGCCAACACGGGCCAGCATGATAGCCAGGGGCAGACCGACGTAGCCGGTACCCATCACAACGATTTTTTTAGTCATGGAGATATACCTCACGCTGCCACTCGATGGTCCGGGCTATACCGTCCTCAAGGCTTACCGTGCTCTTGTGGTCCAGGTCGTGTATCGCGTGGGTAGCGTCCACGCGCTTGAAAAGTGTCGTGTCCGGTTGCTCTTCCCGGTACTCCACCAGCGTGTCTTTTTTACCCAGATATTGGAGGATGATATCGGAAGCCTGTTTCATATCATGCAGGTCGGTGCCGGCGATGTTATAAACCTGGCCGGGCTTGAATCTTTCGTAGATATTGGCCAGCGTCCTGACCATATCATCGATGTACGAGGAAGTACGTTTATGCCTGGTGTACACGGTATAGGGCATATTATGCATGGCCCGGTAGATAAAAACGCAGATAGCGCTGCGGTATTCCGAGTAATACTCGCCGGGGCCGTAGGTATTGAAGAGCCTGACCCGGACGGTTTCCGTCCCGAACTGACCCGCCGAATTTAATATCTGCATCTCGTTGACCCACTTGGTCATGGCGTAATCGTTCATCTGCTTGACGGCTACCTTGTCCATCACCTCTTCGCTCATGATTTGCCGGTAGTCGCCGTAGACCTCGGAGCTGCTGGTAAATATCATCTTGAATTTAAGGCGTTCCTGCATGCGGATGAGGTTCTTGGTACCGACGGCGTTGGTCCTCCAGAGATTCTCGTAGTGGTCCTCGCCGTTGCGGCGGCCGAACTCGGCGGCGAGATGGTACACGAAGTCGAAGTTATTTTCCGCAAAGAGTCCCTCCACCTGGCGGAATTCCCCGACATCACACCGGATATAGTTCGGTTCACTATAATGCATTCGGTCGGCTATCCAGACCTCGTTGCCCCTCTTTTTCAGTTCATCCGATAATGGTTTACCTACTGCCCCCAGTCCGCCGGTTACCAGTATTTTCATGATTTCCCCTCCACGACGTCGATGATTCTTCCCGAGGCTTTACCGTCACCGAAGGGATTGGCCCATCTGATGTCTTTATCCAGCATGGCTTGTGAAGCTTCAACTATTTTATCCGGTATGGTGCCGGCCAGCATATTGGCTCCCACCTGGATGGTTTCTGGCCTCTCCGTATTATCCCGCAGCGTGACGCAGGGCACCCGGAGAATGCAGGCTTCCTCCTGCACACCGCCGGAATCGGTGAGGATAAGCTTGGCATTACTCTCAAGCTGAAGGAATTCCAGGAAATCCAGCGGCTCGGTCAGAATCAGGCGATTCGACCGCGGCCGGAGGCGGAATTCCGTCATCATTTTACGTGCCCGCGGATGAACGGGATAGACCACCGGCATATCATGGGTAGCGGCAACCTTGATAACGCCTTCTAATATAGAGGCAAATCTGGCACGGTAATCCACGTTTTCCTGGCGGTGTATCGTCACCAGGATATAGCCCTTATGCTGTACGCCCAGCTTTTCGATGATAGAGATTTTACTTCTCGATATTTTCAGGTTCTGGTTGACCGCATCAACGATGGTATTGCCAGTGACGTATATCTTGTTAGCCTGGATACCTTCACCCTGGAGTATTGACCCGGAGGTAGTGGTGGGAACAAAGAGAAAATCGGAGCAGTGGTCAACTAGGACGCGGTTTATCTCCTCCGGCATGTTTCTATCGTAGCTCCTCAAGCCGGCCTCGATATGCCCGACTTTTATCCGGAGTTTGACCGCGGCCAGAGCTGCCGCCAGCGTTGAATTGGTATCGCCCTCGACGAGGACAATATCCGGGGTTTCCTGTTCCAAAACCTTTTCCACGCCGACCAGGATTTTCCCCGTTTGTTCCGCGTGGGATGAAGAACCGACTTCCAGGTTATGGGCGGCCGGAGGCAGGTTGAGCTGTTGGATGAAGACCTTGTCTAAATTATAGGAGTAGTGCTGGCCGGTGTGAAGTATAAAAAAGTCTATCTTCCGGCTCTCAAGCTCACGGATAACCGGCGACATTTTAATAATCTCCGGACGCGTTCCCAGGACAACCGCCGTCTTCATAGATGCAACACTCTCCTTGTCGTCATTATAAGGACTGGCGGTAAATGGGGTCAAGGCAGGGCTAGATGTGGAGAGCTACAGAATATTCCCAATATGAGGTATTCGATGTGGGTGTGGTTATAATTCGGTATATTCAGGTACTCTGGAAAGAACCCGCTGAATCATGATAAATAACAGGCACCAGCTGATTACCCGCTCTGGAGTATTTTCTTTTCGGTTATGGGGGAATCCTGATATATCCGCCCGTATCTCCCGTTGCCGGGCTCAAGATGTAGAAATTCCCTTAGTTCCGCCGGTTTCATTATCTGCCTTTCGTTGGCTTCGGCAAGCCGGTGGATGCGTTTGACGAGTTCAATATTATTAGCCAGCTTCTTGCGCTGCGGGTCTTAATAGATGTTGTCCTCCAACCCCACGCGTACACCGCCGCCGATGCTGATGGCCAGCGAATTAATCATTAACTGGACGTCGCCGATGCCCCCGATACTCCAAACGGAATTCTCCGGTAAATCACGAAGCATCACACCACAATGCAGTAAATCCGCCTGGGCGCAGGCTATATTACCGAGTATCAACCCGAAGTAATACGGCGGCTCGATAAGACCCTTTTTCTCTAAATATCTGGCATAATTTATCATCCCGACATCGAACACTTCCAGCTCCGGGACAATGCCGTTGTCCTTCATCTTTTGAGCCAGAGCCACAATCATATCCGGGGAGTTTATGCTGGCCTGTTTGTTAAAATTAACCGAACTCAGTGTCAGGCTGGCCATATCCGGCTTTAATTCGCCCTTTAGCCCCAGCACTTCGGCGCGTTTTTCGAGTTCGTTAAAAGTCCGACCGCTCGTTGATACGCAAAGTACCAGTTCAGGACGATACTTGCGAATTCCGGCAATCATCTTCCCGTAAACATCAGCCGTATAGGTGGGTACCCCGGTTTCAGGGTCGCGGGCGTGCAGATGCACCAATGTGATGCCGATTTCAGCCGCGGTCAGTACCTGTTCGACAATTTCCTCTACAGTTACCGGAACATGGGGTGTCATATCCTTGGTAGGAATCATGCCTGTGGGAGTAAAACTAATAATACAGTTCATAATTAATCCTAAACAATTCAGAGTAAAGCATTCCTATAATATAAATTTTCGGTTAAATTCAGATTAGAAGAAAGTGATAAATGGTTGGAAGTCCAAGCACAAAAGGGAACTCTGGAAGCTATGAATGGAGCCAGCGGAGGGAGTCGAACCCACGGCCGGCGGTTTACGAAACCGCTGCTCTACCACTGAGCTACGCTGGCTTCAAATACGATTTTACGCTATTTTCTACCCACAAGTCTACAATTGCTAACATTTTGCTAACCAACCGTTTTAACTGGCACATCAGCCGGGATACTATAATTCTCAATCCCGCCAACCCCCAGAGCTTTAACCGCTACCAGTTTACCGAAGCGTTTTGTCAGACTCGTTGTTCTTAAGATAACATCCGGATTCTCTGCTGGTTCCGGACGGGACTCCTCAGATGCTTGAGTGGTCATAAAGTCTTTCTAATGCATTGTGTTAATCATTTTTCTGACAGAGAGAAATAACAAACACAAATAGAACGAGCCTATCTAATATAGTTTATGTTTGTGATATTATGATAAAATTAACCACAATAATGAAATCATGGTAAATATAAGAGGATTAACACATAAGGAGGTCCATTGGCAACTTCTGAAAATCTACATGTAGAAACCAGCACGGAAGGTATCCCGATTCCCCCCGAAGAATCCGAGAAAGTATTCCAGCTAATAATAGCCGATTACCTGCAACGCGTTGAAGAAATGGGCTCGGTAGACATAGTTGTGGGAATTCCCTTCTATAACGAGGTTGATACTATCCTATCCGTCGTTCAAACAGCCAGGGAAGGATTGGAAGAATATTACCCGGGACAGAAAGCCATTATCGCCGCTATCGGCTCACCGTTGGGTGATGAATGCTTACAGGCCCTAGAAAAAGTCCAGCAGGACGATGTTATCAAACATATGGCTTTTTTATTGAGGGATTTAAGACTGAGCGGCAAAGGCTGGGGTGTCCGCGCCGCGATGGAAATAGCCAGAACTGCCAATTCCGATCTGATTATTCTTGAAGCTGACCTTACCGGAATAGAACACAACGGTGAGATAGAAGGTTTTTCACCCGACTGGATACATCTTCTGCTGGAGCCGATTAAGGTTAAAAATATGGACCTGGTAATATCCCGGTTCAATCGTCATCATCTCGAATCGCCCATTTCATCACAGCTGGTTTATCCCTTAATGGCGGCAATATACAACTGTCCGATATATGATGTCCTGGGCGGACAATGGGGCATTTCCCATCACCTGGTAGATGCCTATCTAAAGGAACCCTTCTCCCATCAGGGTACTGAAGTGGGAGGCTATGGAATTGATGTTTGGCTGGCGACCAAGGCAGCCAGCCTCGGAGTTAACATCTGCGAGGCCAACCTGGGAATTAAGGTCCACGGTGCTACCGGCAAGATGGAATTGATACTCCACCATACCGTCCAGACTTTGTTCGAACGTATTATTACCGACCGTGAAGATTGGGAACAGGACGAAGGGGAAAGCACGGCTCCGCTACTCCACCGCCTGCCGGTCTTCGGGACTCCCAAGATAGACCAACCCGCGCCGATAGAAATTAACACCTCTCAGCTAAAATCAAGTTTCCGGCGTGAATTTGACACTTTCCAGGGAGTTTATAATAACATTCTACCCGATGATACTTATCTGGATCTAGAAGCTTTAACCGGGACGGCGAACTTTGATTTTTCGGTTTCTGACGGTGTCTGGGTAAAGACTGTATATCATTTCCTGCTGGCTTTTGCCTTTAATAAAGAATTCGCCCGGGGCGATTTAGTTGGGGCTTTCATCCCTCTGTTTCAGGGTCGCCTGGCAGGATTTGCCCTTGAAGCACAGTCGCTATCCGACGACCTGGACGGGCTTTTCCCCGATGAAACCAACAGGCTGGTAGCCCTTCAGGCTGAAAATCACATTGAAAAACTCGTGGACGAATTTATCCTCCAGAGACAGGATTTTCTTACCGAATGGGAAAAAGAAGAAGAGGAACTCAGGCCGCCGGTACCCAAAGTTACCTACCGGGAATTCATACCGGGTGTACACCTCGTGGTACCTCTGGAAGTAACTACGCAAGAAGGGAAAACGGTTACTGCTAACGGGATTTATGATTCGCTGTTTTCACGCTACCATGAGGAATTCGAAGAATACATTTACGAAAAATTAAAGTTGCCCCGTGATAGCTCCTCTCAGGCGATAATCCAGGAAATAAACACCTTCATAAACAAGCTGGAAGCGATGCTTGATATTGTCTTTCTTCCGGGTAATTTGTCCACCGTAAAGGGAACCCGGCAGGTAGTCGAGAAGATATTCAGCTATTTCCACCAGGACGAAGCTTTCTTGCTGGATTCGGAAATTGCCCGTAAGATAATATTAAAAAATCCTCCCACCAGCCTGTTAACGCGGTTGGGGTTCCGCGACCTGCCGGTGTTTACCGGTTCCTACGGACCTTCGGAATTGCTGGCACTGGCAAGTACGTTTGAAGACCCGGAATACCAGGAAGGAGTCTTACGGCAAATCAGGCGTGATTTTGCGCCGGAGCAACTGCAAACCGCCGAGCTAAAACCGGTAGTCGTTGACTACGAGGATTTTCCGGCGCTGGCTGAAATGAGAGAAGTAGGCAGCCTTTGTAAGCTTACCGGTAAAGTCGTAGTGAGTAACCTACGCAAAGGCACCGGCGGTAAATTCCCCAAAATCAGGTATTTTACCACCATCGCCAAGACAATTATTGAAATGGAAAGGTTCTGTAAAATATGGCGGGGTTGGGCGAAGGATAAAAGAGACCTGGGTGAAAAAGTTATTAATTCACTGGAAGGTCACTGGGGTAAGCGGCCGCTTTCGGCCCACAATATATTCGAAAACGGACATCAAAGGGTTTTCGTTCAACGGGTGAAAGAACTGGCACAGCATATTATTGAGAATGCCGGCGATAATCCTGATGAAAATACCGACGAAATATCTCTGGCAGAAAACCTCCGCATCCTGGCAGATTCATATCACCTGGTGCAAACACTGTCGGACGGGCAGTTTGTTTCCTGTTCAGCCTGGAGCTGGGCAAGCTACCATTTCAAGGGAGGTATGGGATTACCCACGCCTCTTTCATTACACGTTGAACGTGACTGGACGTCGGCCGACTTTTTGATGGAATACCTGAAGGCGTTGGGCGGAGAACAGGCCGATATCGACAATCAAATAATAGACCTTATGGGACAGGGCAGGGAGTCGGCGGACCTGGCGCCTATTCTTCTGGGTACTACCCGGGATGCGGATGCTATCGTTCAGGTAGAAATGGTCCCTAATCAGCAACCTCCCGCCGGTACTCTGAAGCGTTATGAAGGAAACCCGGTGCTGAAACCCATTAAAACGCACGACTGGGAATCGAGATATGTTTTAAATCCGGGTGCCCTTAGAATCAACGGCAAGGTATATCTGGTGTACCGGGCTTTCGGGGATGATAAAATATCGCGTCTGGGGCTGGCTGTCAGTGAAGACGGTTTCAACTTCAACGAAAGATTGGAAAAGCCCATATTCAAGCCGGCTAACAGTCATGAAGAAAAGGGGTGTGAGGATGCCCGTCTCACCCGGGTAGGCGAACGTATCTTCATGCTCTATACCGCTTATAACGGCACCGTGGCTCAAATAGGGATGACATCAATAAGTGTGCAGGATTTTCTCAACTATAAATGGCAGGGATGGCGACGCCACGGTATGGTCTTCCCCGGATTCATCGATAAAGATGGTATGCTTTTCCCGGAGAAATTCGATGGCAAGTATGCCATGCTGCACCGTGTCGATCCTCATATCTGGATAACGTTCTCACCACATTTGCGTTGTCCCTGGCCTAGAAAAGAACACAAGATTTTAGCAGGAGCTAACTACGGGATGCTGTGGGACGGAAGGAAAATTGGGGGTGGTGCTCAGCCCCTGAAAACGAAATACGGATGGCTGTTGATTACCCATGGAGTTGACCATCTCCGGGTCTACCGGCTGGGAGTGTTATTGCTGGATTTAGCAGATCCGACGGTGGTTCTTTACCGTTCGCCCAACGCTGTATTAGAGCCGGAAGAAGCTTATGAAGAAGGTGAACCCGGCCGAGACTGGGTACCCAACGTGGTCTTCACCTGTGGGGCGGTGCCGCGTGAAAACAACAAGCCTATACTAGATATCGAGGACGAGATATTCGTTTATTACGGAGCTGCCGATTCGGTAATCGCGGTGGCTACCGCTAAAGTAGGCGATTTGATACCGGCTGAGTTTACCGGGCAGCCTTCAGTCTAGTCGAGAGCCAGCCGTGCTAATAGATAGGAAACGGTTGATTCAGCGCCCTGGTTGAGATTAATTCCTGTTCTGCCCACCCCGTCAAAACAGCCTCCTGTTGTTTGGTCGCACACAATCTGGTGAAGGCTATTATCACCCAAAAACCAGTTGAAAGTCTTACGCATTAGCTGATGATATTCTGCATTTCCGGTCACCATATAGCCGGCGCGGAGAGCGTAGACCATAGCCCTGACCTCCTCTGGTTGCTGGTCATATTTGTTCCGTCTCTTGTTCTTATGGTGCCAGCCGTCTTGGCCGATGGGCATAAATATGCCGTTAATGAAGCTCTTTTCAATCAGGAAATCCAGAGTTGTCTTACCCACCGTCAAATACTCTTCATCTTTAGTAACACCGTACGCCAGCAGCAGGGCTTCGGGCATAACGCCATTAGAATAGGTTAGGTAGCTTTCAAACCATTGCCACTCGTCATGCCGGGTGGCCTGGTACAATTCAATGAGTCGGTCACTTTGTTTCCTGAGCACCTCATCTGGATTGATTCCATCTATTGCTATTTTCCTGTTGATTATGAGGCAAAGCGATTTTATACAGAGTGATATTGCCCGTGGTGAGGTGAAAGAGAAGCCATAATTATATCTTTTCTGGAGAAGTTCAAGAGCCTTACGCTTAATCGACTTGGAAAGTGAAGTGGTCGATGTAGTTTGGGTAAGGGCAAATATGGCACGGGCGTTGGATTCCTCAAAATTTATCTGACTATTTTGACTATCATCCAGAGTCCTGTCGGCTTTGACATAATTCAGGAAGTGTCCATCAGGGCAAGCAACGAAGCTGATAAAATCCAGGTAGGTATTGATCAGCTCTGTTAGTACTCTTTTCGGTTTAGTGCCTGAAGGTCTTGGTGTAAGTGATCCAAGTTTACTCCAGTACAATGAAACCACAGCGAGGGCACGTGCGATATCATCTAGTGTATAGCCTGATGAAATATCGCGTTTGGCTAGCTTGGCAAACTGGACGATACCGAACTTATCGGTGAGATGAATTAGATGGTCCAGTTTTATCCTGGGGAGGCTTTTCTGGTCGCTTATCTGGGCCAGGGAGGGTGCCTGTTCAGCAAAAATCCTGCTATATTGAATAGCGACATTAGGCCAGGTCCAGTTTCGGGTGCGGAAGTAGGCATTCTTTCCCATTTGTATTTGCATATCCTCGTCTTTTAATAGACGTATGATAGCATCGGCATAGGCATCCGGACTCTTAAAATCAACCAGCAGACCAACCTCATTGGTTATCACTTCTTTAGCCTGGGCGAACGCAGTGGAGATAACGGGTCTGCCCATACCCAAGGCATAGGAAAGGGTCCCCGAAGTTGCTTGATTAGGCTCCAAAGACGTCGAGATATATATGTCAGTTGCCCGTAGGAAATTTAGCATTTCCTTGAGGGGGAAATACCGGTTATACAATTTTACATGATCAACAAGACCAAGGCTGTTTATCCTTTCGATGAGATATCTGCGGTAACTTTCTCCTTCCTGGTGTAGTACCGCTGGATGAGTGGCTCCGAAGATGATATAAACAAAATCAGGGTATTCACTGACGACCTTTGGCAGGGCTTCGATAACGTACTCCAGACCCTTGCTTCGACTTATCAACCCGAATGTTGATAAGACTGTTTTGTCCGAATAGCCAAGCCTTTTCTTTATTTGTTCAGAGGAGGTATAGGGTTGGGAGTGTATACCATGAGGAATTACCTCAATCTTTTTTTTAGGAACGGTATATTCCTTAATTAGTATCTCTTTTGAAGTATTCGTCATGACGATTACGGCACTGGCATTATCCACCAGCCTGTTTACCGTAACAAGTAAATGTTCATCCGGCTTTGGTAATACGGTATGAAAAGTAACACAAACCGGTTTTGTTAGTTCCTGCATGAAGGGAATAATATTTGTACCTCGCTCACCACCATAGATACCGAATTCGTGCTGAATGCTGACCAATTGCACACTATCCATCTGGTTTATCTTTTCAGCTGTGGTGATATACTCCTCGGGGTTATCCTGGTTTATCTGAAAGATCACCTTTTGAGGATAACGGTAATAGGCGGCTTGATGGGGATTCATAGCAGCGATTCGCGATGTAACTGTCGGTGCCAGCATGGCGTCCATGGCGTTGGTGAGGTCCTGAGTAAACGTAGCTATCCCGCATATCCGGGGAGGAAAGGTGGAAACGTATACGATTTGATATTCTGCTGGTTCTTCCTGTTGAGGTGTTATACTTATCTCTGCTTTCGGTTCTGCCATAACCCCCGTGCACTTTCAATCTGTAGTCTACTGGTCTTGTTCGAATAAATAATCTAATTCCAATTATACCTGCTGCTTTTCCGTTTGGCAATTTTATGCAACCTTTTTTGGTTGGACAGTCTGGAGTATTGTACTATTATTACGGCTACGTATATTATTAAGGAACGATGGATAAACGTCTCGTATTGCTAGCCTGTTTTCTTACGGTTTTTGTTTCTTATTCAGTCAGGTATGGTTATGGCATACTTCTACCTGAAATGCTTACTTCTCTGGCTATTTCTAAGACCGAAGCCGGTATCATCTTTACTTCTTTCTTTATTGCCTATACAATCTCATCACCCATACTTGGCCTATTGGGAGATAGGTATAATCCCCGAGTTCTTCTTACCGTGTTCGTAGCTCTCCTAGGAACCGGGACGTTTCTCATGGCCTTATCCTCATCAGTTACCATTTCAAGCCTGTTTTTTGCGCTTGCCGGTATGGGTTCGGCGGCTTGCTGGGCGCCTGTTATGGCTTTAGCGCAGAGATGGACCAGTGAAAAGCACCGGGGTACAACACTGGCTTTCGTAGATATCGGCAGCGCGCTTGGTATTGTGGTAACCAGTACGGCAATACCGTTGATTGTAGTTAATAACTGGAGAACTGGATGGATGACTCTTGGCGTAATGGCATTTGCCGCTGCAATTCTCAACTTCTTCGTAATCAGGAGCTATCCTAAGAAAACGCTTTTATCTCTATCGTCAAACCCAGAAAAAAGTACCGGAGGATCGGTAGGAGAAATATATAAGAAAATTCTGGGCGACTTCAGATTCTGGTTGATAGGTCTGGCTTATCTTCTTACCGGCTTTTCTATACTTGTACAATTTACCTTCCTGAGCACCTATGCTGTTCAAGAACTGGGATATCCCTATGTATCTGCCGCCAGGTTAATGCTCGTTATAGGGATTGGCGCCATAGTCGGCAAACTTACCCTCGGACCTCTCTCCGATAAAGTCGGCAGGATTAGAGTAATGATATTATGCGCTGCATTGATAACTGTGGGCAATCTGGGAACGGCTTTTGGACAGGGGATAAGTCTAATGATATCTACGGCGGTTTTTAGTTTGGGGTATGGAACCGCCTGGGCAATGTACGCAGCCTCTGCTACAGATTATTTTACCAGAGAAAATCCCGGTAGTGTTGTCGGTTTGTGGACAGTGTATCTGGGTATCGGTTCGGTACTCTCTCCAGTTGTTGCCGGCTGGATAGCCGATATCACAGGAACGCTTACATGGTCGTTCGTTATGGCGGCGGCTGGTGGGGGTTTGTCCCTTCTGCTACTGCTACCACTCTGGAATATGTCTTCAAATGGCCCTTCCAGAAAATGACCTGCCCCTAGTAGTTATACCAAGTCTTATGTGAGATTCATTATCACATTAGCTTATTTTGTTCAACCACGAGCATGCTGTTCACAGCAAAATAAGCGGTTTACACCTTAGCAGATTGTTCACTTGCCCAAAGAACTAATCCATTCTTAAAAGTTGCTCATATTAGTATACCGGCTTCTTTACTAACGGATTTGCTAACGAACTGTGTGGGACGGGGTGTCACGGGACGGTATGAAACGCCTTGATTATACCCTGCCCTAGATACAAAATGGGACCATGCGACACCCGAAAACACTGGGCGGCATGGCCCTAAGCGGTTAACGAAACCGCTGCTCTACCACTGAGCTACGCTGGCAAGATTAATCTAAATCGCTTGTGCCTGACGTTTTTCATGATAACATCAAGCTTTCATACTTAACAAGACCGCGCTATTGCCGCCGTATTTCAAAGACCATGGAAGCATTCAATCGAGTTTAATATTCCGGGACAATAACCTTGATTTATGTCATAAGTCATATAATACATACTTATAAAAAGCGTCATTTGTCATATTATTTGACAATGTGGCCTTTTTGTTATATCATTACCAC
>DAOUER010000030.1:0-11997 GCA_034430375.1 Dehalococcoidales bacterium | reverse complement strand
AATTAACCAGCTTTTTATTTCTTTTTTGTCGAATCGGAAGTGATGGCCGATCTTAGTTGCAGGTATTTCTCCTTTTAGGGCCTTCCGCCTCACTGTTACCGGTCTTAAACCGAGATATTCAGCTACCTGCTTACTATTAAGAAGCTTGTCCATCTTCTCTCCTTCGCCGGTTAATTAAACACAGAACCAATGTAAAAGCACTATAGGGCACTATATAGTCTAATACAGCATAGCAAGGATAAATAAGGGTGGCCATCACCAATTCGGGTCATTTTTGCGGTACTTTCGTTTAGAAGCTCAGAAGCGTAGCCCTGATATAGGTCAAAGGGAGAGGAAGTAATGTAGCTAACAGAAAAGTGGCTTATCTAAAGGTTCTGTGCACGATCCGCTGGAAAGTATAGTGCTGGACAGAGAGTTATTGAAAGAGCAGAGAGGGCTATTCTTCAGGTCTGGCTAAACAAAACGAGCTTTTGTTACTACGGCGTCTCTTCCTACTAGTTTGTTACCGCACTTGCGATCTTGGGCTTACTTCTTTTTCCTCAATAAGCCTTGAAGCGTCTTTTCAATCTGTTCAGCACTATAAGGTTTGGTTACCACAGCACTGAACCCGTATTCCTTGTACTCAGACATAATCGGATCAGTAGCATAACCACTCGAGGCAATTGCTTTAATGTCAGGGTCTAGTTCCAGCAACTTCTTGATGGTTTCCTTACCCCCCATTCCTCCAGGAATGGTTAAATCCAGGATAACTGCATCAAATGGCTGTCCTGCTTTTTTAGCCTCGCCGTATTGCTCAATTGCTTCTGATCCATCGTTTGTGAGTTGCACATCGTATCCAACTTCTGTCAGCTCGGCATACAGAAACTCTCTAATAGTCTCTTCATCATCCATAACCAGAATTCTGCCCTTGCTGACCAGAGCGGTTTCTTCTATGCCTTCCTCTCTTATTGGAGCAGTTTCCATGGAAGCAGGGAGATAAACATGTACGGTTGTTCCGGCACCCAGCTTGGATTCAACTGTGATATGGCCGCTATGTTTATTGATAATGGAATATGAAGTGGCGAGCCCTAGACCACTACCTTTTTGCTTAGTGGTGAAGAAGGGCTCAAATATCCTATCCAAATGTTCCTTCGCTATGCCAACACCGTAGTCTCTAATGGTTATCTCCACATAGTTACCCCTCGGTAGTGGTAATGTCCTCCTTCTACTAATGACAAGGTTTTTTGCCTCTACTTTGACTATCCCACCTTGAGGCATGGCCTGGTCGGCATTGATAATGATATTACTGATTACCTGGTTTATCTGCGCTTCATCGGCTTCTACTGCCCGGAGGTCATCCGGTAAGGAAAACTCAGGTCTAACATTCGAGCCTCTCAAGGTAAAACCAACAGTATCTTCAATTAGTTTACCGATAGAAATAGTCTTCTTGATTGGTACTCCACCGCTGGAGAAGGTCAGCAGCTGTTGGGTTAGGTCCCTTGCTCGCTAGCTCGCCTTTTCCGCTTCGGTCAATCTTTCCTCAGCCTTGCTTCCCGGTTCAATGTGTCTCTTCGCCAGGCTAATATTACCCATAATTCCGGTGAGAAGGTTGTTGAAGTCGTGAGCAATGCCCCCGGCTAGGTTGCCTACTGATTGGAGTTTCTCAGTCTTCTGGATCTCCTCTTCTAGCTTTCGTACTTCCGTGATATCCCAAAATACCAGGACTACACCAAACAAGTTGCCGTGTTCATCACGAATGGGGGCGCCGCTATCAGCAATGATACACTCACTACCATCTCTACTGACGAGTACTGCATGATTAATAAGACCAACTATTCTGCCAGTCTTAAGAACAGTCTTTACAGGATTGGTAATTAGTTTACGGGTATGCTCATCAACGATGTGGAATAC
The DNA here is from genome assembly GCA_034430375.1 of Dehalococcoidales bacterium. Lineage (GTDB taxonomy): Bacteria > Chloroflexota > Dehalococcoidia > Dehalococcoidales > RBG-16-60-22 > W425. The sequence continues at coordinate 10,107 of DAOUER010000030.1, read as the reverse complement.
TTTCTCAAGAGGTTCGCCATTTGCCTCATCTTGGGTCCAACCAGTTAGCTGCTCAGCAACTCTATTAAGTAACGATACCTTTCCTTGCATGTCAGTGGTGATGACACCATCTCCAGTACTGCGTAGTGTTACGTCGAGGCGTTTTCTCTCTTCCGCTAAAGCTTGCTCTAATTGTTTGCGCTCGGTGATATCCTGACAAATTGCCTGAAACTGTGTTTCACCGCTCCAGGTTACCTTTCTACGGAACACTTGTAGATATCTAACTTCGCCATCTTTACGTGTGATACCTATCTCATAATTGTCAGGGACAGGCTTCCCCAGCTTCCTATCTTCCGCTCTTCTCCTATGCTCAACGTAGCTTTCAGGGGTATAACGCTGTTTTGTGGGCGTGTTCCTTAGTTCCTCAAAACTACTGTAGCCATAGATATCTAGAGTAGCCTTATTGGCGTATAGAAGCTCCCCTTCTGCAGTAACGATGCGAATACCTAGGGGAGAATCATCTAAAGAATTTCGGAAATTCTGCTCAGTCTGCTTGCGCTCAGTAATTTCATCTGTGAATTCCTTGTTCAATTCCGATAGTTCAGTATTGCTACGTAAAAGATCCAACTGCGCATTCCTCAAGGCGAGATGTGTTCTTACCCTCGCCAGCATTTCTTCCTTCCGGATAGGCTTACATATGTAGTCCACAGCGCCAGCTTGGAAGCCCATTACCTTTTCCTTATCATCGTCCAGGACAGTGATGAAGATAACGGGGATGGAACGGGTTTTCTCATCCGCCTTAAGGCGCCGGCACACCTCGTAGCCATCGATATCCGGCATCTTGATATCTAGAAGGATGAGGGCAGGCAGTTTAGCTTGTACGCTGCGCAGGGCCAACTCACCACTGGTGGCTGGCTGTATTTCGTAACCCGCTTCGCTCAATAAGTCCGCAATTAATTTGAGGTTGGCTTTATTGTCATCGACGACCAGAATGTCGCCATCGGTAAAGTTTTTATCATTTAATGTACTCATATGGCCTCCTTATCAGCCAGATTATCCAAGATCACAAGTAGTTCCTGATACTGCAAGTCCTCCACCATGCGACGCAGTCTTTCACCCACATTCGGGGAAATGTCACTGATCTTGTTGATGATATTAAGGCAGAGACGTGTATCCAAAAGCTCTGCAGCTCTCTGTAGCTCTAGTATCAAGGCCGTAGGAATATTTCCCATTTCTGCTGCTTTCAACTCGTTGACCTTTTGGGGAACCTGCACCTTCTCATCCCCATATAAGAATTTCACCCCCAACTGCTTCACAAGGGCATCGAAGATCTCTGTATCCCGGTACGGTTTCCGGATAACATGGTCACATCCCGCTGAGAGGATCTCAAGCCGCTCTTCTTCCAGGGCATGGGCGGTCAAGGCGACTATCTTGGTATGGACACCGGATGCGGTGCTTTTAATACGCCGTGTTGCCTCCAATCCGTCCATGACCGGCATGCGAATATCCATCCAGATCAGGTCGGGATGCCACTGCTCGAACAGCGTCACTACCTCCTACCCATCCTCCGCCTCGCGTAGTTCAAAGCCAAATGGCTCAAGTAGCTTGTAGAGCAACAGACGGTTCTCCGGCTGGTCTTCGGCGATGAGGAGGCGATAAAACGGCTGCCCCTCTGCCAACGCCTTGGGGGGATTTAATTGTGGCTCATCGTCCGTTGCCCGAGTTGCGGCAAGCGTCACCGGGATTTCAAAATAAAATAATGAACCATTACTATATTTACTGGTAAAACCAATCTGACCGCCCATGAGTTCAACATTCTGCCTGCATATAGTCAGTCCCAATCCAGTTCCGGCTTCAACGGGAGGGCGCTCTCCCACCTGCATGAAGGGTTTGAATATCCGCTCTCTATCCTCCGCACGGATACCAGGGCCGGTGTCTTCCACCTCGAATCGTACCCGTGTCCGATACGGTGTCTCTTTCTCTACGATGCTGGCCCGGAAAATAATCCCGCCGCTTTCAGTGTACCTGGTGGCATTTCCGATGAGATTAACCAGCACCTGGTGCAATTAACCAGGGTCAATGGTAACAAAGCGAGGAAGATCCTCGGACTGCTCTATATTGAAGTAGAGTCCCTTTTCTTTTGCTCTCACGTTTAACAATGACTTAACCTCTTGGATGATTCGGTGTAGGTCGGTATCTGACTCCTCCAGCATTATTCGGCCAGACTCTATCTTGGAGATGTCGAGTATATTGTTGATCAGACCCAACAGGTGTTCACCGCTTCGGGTAATAATATCCAGAATCTCAATATGCTCCTTGGTGTTACCCGGAGAATTCCGCCAAAGTGGTCCCGGAAATGTAGCCTTTATCGGTCTTCACAATCTGCATTAGCATTACTCCTCTTTTTTAATTTACAGAGTGAGTTCCAGCTATAAGGTTGACATAAATATATCAGCAATTCGGGATTTTACCATACATTGCATTAAGATTGTCACAAACGCCGCGGTTCGTCAAGAGAATTGTTCTCTATCTCGCCCAAATAGCTGCGATTGGATTCAGTCCGATAATTGATAGAGGATTACGAGAGGGTGTATAATCGGGGATAATCGCGAAGAAACCAAATCATTGGACACTTGAATAATCACTGTTAACGGGAACAACCATGAACAAATCTTCATATGATATTGTCTATCCGGATAACTTGGCCGAGGGAGTCGAATGTGAGAAAAACGTTTACGCCACAATGCGCGATGGTGTAAAAATTGCCGTCGATATATACCACCCTGCAGCAGGGAAAGGACCATGGCCTGTCATCTTTGCCTATTCACCGTTCCAGAAAGAGCGTTTCTTCGAAAGTGCCAAACCGGAATTCTATTGTAACCATGGATACGTTTGTGTACAGGCTGCTGAGAGAGGAAGCGGTTTTAATCAGGGGCAGTTCTCGTTCCAGGGACCTATAGCTGCGCGGGATGGTTATGACCTGATAGAGTGGATTGCCGACCAGTTATGGAGCGATGGTAATGTGTCCATGATGGGAGCTTCGGGGTATGGGGTCATGCAATGGATAACCGCCCCGTTGAATCCGCCTCATCTTAAGGCTCTGGTGGTATTGGGTACAACGGATAATTATCGGGGATTGTGTTATCCGGGCGGCGTTCAGCGTAAACCGTTCGTATTGAGTCTGATTTCCGGGTTGATGAACAATGCTATCTGGCCGGGAAAGATACCTGGTAAGGAACCCCCGACGAATGTTGTTGCCGATATCCTGGCCAATACCGAAGACGGGCCGTTCTGGTGGGAACACGGTGGTGGCTGGAAAACGATGCACCAGATAAAAGTACCTGTGTTGAATCTAGTGAATGTGCCGAATCGATTACATGCTATGTATCAACTCCGGTCTTACGGCGAGATATCATCAACTAAAAAACTGATAACCGTACCCTGGACTAACGAGAACTACCAGCCGTGGATTTTCGAGACCACCGCTTTTAACGAGCAGATACTGAAGTGGCTTGATTACTGGCTTAAAGGCGCTGACACCGGCATCATGGAAGAGCCTGAGATAGCCATCTATGATAACGGTACCGGGACCTGGCGATATGAAAACGAGTATCCGCTGGAACGCACTAAATGGACGAAATATTACCTGGACCAGGGACGAATCAGTACAGAAACGCCGGAAGCTGAATGCGAGCCGGACGTCTATTATAATATCAGTCTCAACACCGCCAAGGTTGCCTCATATGGAATTATCGACGAAGAGCCGGCAGCGCCGGATAGCCCGAATCATCTTGTGTATGTTTCACCGCCGCTAAAAGAAGATGTCAGAGTGTGGGGTTCGGTCAGCTTTACCCTGTACGCCGCCACTTCACAAGAAGTCACCTCAGATTGGTCGTTCTTTGTTAAGATGGGTGAAATGGTACCCGAAGGGGTACCTTTGAATCCGGCCACAGGTCGGCCGGAGATAAAACCCGAGGTAACCGATCCCTTGACGCCTCCTGAAGTGCAGATATGGTCCTGGGGCTGTCTTAAAGCGAAGTTCCGTGAGGTTGACGAGATCAGGTCACTTCCCGGAATGCCCTGGCATTCCTTCCGGAATCCCTCTGAACCGGAACCCGGGAAAGTTTATGAATTTCAAATAGAACTTCAGCCGGTATTCAAGACATTCAAGAAAGGCTGCCGAATCTGGCTGAAGATTGCGTCCGATGACGCCCTGTATTCCACGTGGGACTGTACTTCCCGTTACGTTGAAACTCCTCTATCCCCGGAAAAAAGTGACATTACCATCTACCATGACGCCCGGTACCCTTCCTGTCTTCTCTTACCGGTAATCCCGGATACCCCGGAAATCATGCCAGTAAAATCTCCGTTGCGTGATGCAGTACCCGGAGCGCCCAGATTTACACAACGGAATAAAGAATAGAGGTCCTGTAAGAGCACGCCCGGGATGGACGATACCCGCTCATCTTCTTCGTGTATACTGCATGGCCTCAATTGACGGATACTGGTTATTGAGTACCTGCCGCATGTAGTCCCGCGATCCGCCCGAAGTGAATAGCCATCCCATGACTCAGGCCGGGACACATGGTCGTATAGTCGCTGGCGAAGCGATTTCCCATGGTATTCCCGGCGAGATAGAGTCCCGGTATGATCTTCCATTCAATATCCAGAGCTTCAAGCTCTGGATTTACGTTCAAGCCGCCCAGGACGGCCAGTAAAGAGTACCCTGACTTACCGGCATAATAAGGCGGTGTATCCACCGGAGACATTCGGTCCGGACGTTTCCCGAAATCCAGGTCTTTTCCCAGCCTCGCCAGTTCATTGTATTTCTTGATCGTGGCTTTTAAATTCTCAACCGGCAATTTCATCTTTGCCGCCAGTTCTTCGATCGAGTCAGCGGTAATTGCGATTTTGGTTATTTCCTGCTGCACTTCATCAGTCGCGACCAGTAGTTTCCCTGAACCGATCCCATGACGCGATATCTCCTGCGGATACTTGGAATCGAACACCTGCCAGGCAACCTTACCTGGTTGCCGTTCAAGAGCATTGACATTACTCTGATCGGTACATCTTCGTTCTGAAACCGCTCTCCCAGGATGTTTACCTGGAGAAAAGCGGAACTGAGAAGAGGGCCAGCGGGACCATGGATCATCGGCGCGTGCAGGCCTGCACGCGCCGATCCACATGGCCATTTGATGTCCATCACCCGTAGAGGTAGGTATCTCCGATTGCAGATAAGCTGATTGTGGGCAATATTTGGCCATCATCTCCGAGTTGTTTAAGTAGTCTCCCGTGCAGAGTACGACGGCTTTAGCGGCATCGAATCGCACATATTCTCCATCGGCGGTTTGAGCAATGACGCCGGTAACTCTGCCCTCGCCTTTTCTTATCAATTGTTTCGCCCTGGTCTTGAAGTACATTTTTGCACCTTTTTTCAGGGCATTATTCAGTAAGCACTTTGTCACTAGACGTTGACTTGAGAACTGGTGAGTGACCGAATATTGGGGACAGTATTCAGTAGCATTATTAAAGCCCGGAGGCGCCGGATATTTACAGATTATCACCCCGATCCCGGCGGCATCTGTCATGTCCATCAGCCAGTCGGCAGTCTGGCCGCTGCCTTCCGCCCACATACGAATCAGCCTCTGGTCCGGCTTGTTACCGCAGTACTTCATTAAGTTCAGGATGACTTCATCTTTATCGATTTCTATTCCCAGCTTCTTTTGAAGCCGGCTGCCGATAAACGCATTGTCATGGCCGCGGGCTTGGACTCCACTCGTTTTCTCGATCAGATAGGTTTTTGCCCCTGCTTCAACTGCTGAAAGCGCGGCGCTCAGACCGGCGATACCGGCGCCAACTACCACAACTTCTGTAGTAATTGTTTCTTTGATATCGTCGGGAGGAATTGAATCAGGCGGAATCTCGAAGCTATATTGCCTGTCCGGGACCATGTCTTTACGCCGCCGGATTGCCGGTGGGGAACCCAGGGGCAGGTACCCTACTTTAATCGAACTTAAGTCGTTATCCACTGATATGTACTCATTTCAAGTCGCTAGTTCGGTAGCAGGTTATACAGGCTCTTCAAAAAATTTCCTTGGACCGGCAACACAAAGAGTATTCAATACAGTTTCGGGCACTCCCATCTCCCTGAGTTGAGGAATGACCACGTTTTTGATATAGAGATAGCCGTGAGGATTACCTTTTTCTATGCTCTCCTGGACATCTGGAGGGAAAAATGTCACGGGATTGACCAGACCGCAATCATGAGACGGCAGCAGGCGGTCGGTCCATCCTGCATCGATCAGCCACTTCATTGTTTCCGTACGGGCCCGCGCACTGAGGTTAAGTCCCGGATAGCGGTCCATTCCGAGATAGCATCCCTGTTCCAGGAGCCAGTAGAGATAGTCCATGTCTCGGGTATCATTGACATGGTCCACAGCGACTTTTCTCGGGTCGACTCCTTCATCCTGTAATATAGCCAATTGTTGCCTGGCTATCTGTTCGGGCGCATAAGAGTGGAGCATAATGGGCACTCCTGTCCGGCAGTGGGCTCTGGCTACGGCGCGCAACATTATTTCTCCGTCTGGAGATACTCCGCCGAAATCAGCCGCCGATTTGAGGATTCCGGCTTTGATGCCGGTCCCGGCGATTCCCGTTTCGATCTCCCGCACGAACAAATCGGCGAAAAGGTCAGGAGAGTGACCTGATAAATACGATGGGAAATCCATCCACCATCCGCTGCAGGCGATGATGTTGACGCCGGTCCGCCGGGAGACTTCGGCCAGAAAAGAGACATCCCGTCCGAGGTCGAATGGTGTAGCATCGACAATTGTATCTACTCCTCCTTTTTTAGCTTCGGCTACACCCTCGATAATCCGTTCCATAAAGTTTGGACCGAAGAGTTCGGGAAAGTCCCGAGCCACGGGACCCTGGCTGATAATATGCTCATGCATGAGGGTAAAACCGAGATCGCTGGTATCGATTGGACCCAGGACTGAATTTACAGTATTCATAATGTAATATCCCCTCTCAATAATATCTGAAAGCTGATTCGATAAAACCAGACCGAAACCGGAAGGCATCCCTGCCCGTTTCGGGATATTCTGTTATTATGCGGAACGGTCGGCAATTTCCTCCGGCTTCTCTTCGATTAAGTGTTCTGCTCTCAGTAAGTCTTTCTCATTGGGTCTGTCGCGGATATCGCCGTGGAATGTCCGCGGCGTGGGGTCGTCGAGATATTTGCCCGGGCAGCAATATTTCCCGATAAATTGAAAACCAACATGTTCCATCTCCAGCGCCAGCAATTGCACCGCCGGTTCGGCTTCTTTTGGGCCGTATTCGTAACCGGCATAAGTAATGAATACTATTAGCTTGGGAGAATCGGGGCCCAGAATCATTTTATGATGATCGTGCTTCGGGTCCCTCTGAGGAGGAATTTCGGGTATTGGTTCGGAAATATAGGGAATGGTTTCATCACGGAAACGGAGGGTTATCCGGGGGTCCATTCCCGTTCGGAACCCTCTCAGCATGTTCAACACCTCATTGTAAGGTAGATGGGCCCTGAGACCGGAGCCGGCGCAGATGAAGTCATATTGACGGACATCGAAGGGTGGCCTCAGGATATCATCAGCTTGTTTATGGACTTTGAACATGTCGCACTTCCAGCCTTTTTTTTCGAATGTTAGCTTCATTCTGAGTGTGACTTTTTCCGTATTGCCGGTATAGGACGAGTAGGTAATCAGACATTTGTTTCCCATTTTCACCTCCGTTATTCGACTCGATTCGTATGAGAAAGTCTCTCCCTGAAACGATGTTTTGTCTTAATTTAACTTACCATATTCATCAGGATCAACACGAGTAGGTCAATAGTGAAACCTTCAACAGCAACTTCCATTCGTCTTATGATATCATCATGGACACTTTTACTCAGATCGATGAAATAGGCGCTGTAGCCGGCCACTCTTACAATCAAGTCACGATAGTTGCCCGGATATTTCTGCGCGTCAAGCAACTACTCGTTCCCGACGACGTTGAACTGCATCCATTTGCCGCCCATGTCAGCATATGTCTGGATAAGGATACCCGATTTTTTCAGGTCGTCCTTTGTTGTTATAGCTGAAGGGTGGAGCTTGACATTGAGTAAGTTTGAAGCCTGGTCTATTTTAACGGCACTTTTAAGCATCGACGCAGGTCCGTTGGTGTCTTTTCCTGAGATGGAAAGACCGTTCCGTCGGATAGAGTCGTACCGGCACCGTAGAACAGGTAAAAGAAAACTGTCAGACTCTAATTGAAAACTGCGCACCCGGCGGCGGCTTCATCCTGGCCAACGGTGCTCCCATCGATACCGGTAAGTTCGAAAACCTCAAGGCCATGATGGAATCTGCTTACGAATACGCAACGTCCAAGTAAACTATATAGAGTGACAGGGCAAGAACCGAGATACAAACATATTCATACCAAGCAAAGCAGAGGAATACATCCCTGCTTTGCTTCGCTACTCTGTTGACAGCACCGACAGCGGCATAGGTGCCGGTCACTTGTCTGGATATAGCCCGGGACGAGGTCACGGTACGAACAAGAAATCTGCCGATATCGTGCCTGCGCCTATAGAGAACTGGTAAAGTTGAGCGATCATGGTCGTGATGAAGTTGGTTTCGGTGCCGAGGTTGCGTTCAAGTGTGGATGGGGAGTTCAACCCCACATCGGTAATTTTTGTCTCACTCATCTGACCTGAAATAAGCATTCTGACAGGACAACTTTTTTATTTAAGTGCATTTGAAATATATGTAAAGATAACTCCCAGGGCGTGTGCGCCTGCATCCGGATAACCAAGGCTTCTTTCTCCGAGATTGCCCGCGCGTCCCATTCTGGCTACTATTTGTTCTGTACTCCTGGCGCCGGCCACCGCCGCAGCGGCAGCTTTTTTGAAGGCAGAAATCAGACTATCGCCTGACCCTGCGCTGGCCGTCCAGGAATCAGCATAGGGTACCAGAGCGTCTATCAGCGTCTTATCGCCTGGGATGGCGCCGCGCCCGAAGGAACGCTCACCCGTACGTTGTATGCCTTTAACTGCGGCCTGCATCATCTCTGCAAATTCACTGATGGAAAGTTCAGTCCTGGCACCGGCGCTTCTGCCGGCGGCTCTAAATGCCGACCCCCAAATCGGGCCTGACGCACCGCCACAGTACTCCATAATGACCAGGGAACAAGCCTCTAAAAAGCCGCCGATATCCTTTGCTTTATTTGTCACGATATCATCCCACTCGCGCTTCAACTGCTTGAATCCCTTGGCGATGCTCATTCCGAAATCACCGTCACCGACGTGGGAATCAAGTTCGCAAAAAGGAACTTCATTAGCGATAATTACTTCGCTCATCTTGTCGATCAGGTAGATGATGTTATTCAAATTGATCTTCGTTTCGTCCAGCGCCGCATACGATTCGCTTGTGGTAGATGTAAAACACACCTTCTCAGCTTCATCGCTATTTTGTTCTATGCCGGTATACGCAAGGCTCTCGACCGGACCGGATACCTTGAACGCCGGCGCATCACATTCCACGGCGAGTAATTCTTTCAACTCATTATCGAGTTTCATAATGGAAACCGAAGCGCCGGCCATGTCTATACTGGTCATATAGTTTCCGACAAATACGCGGTTGATCTTAATGCCCTTTCCAGCCAGCTCGCGGATTACCGCATTATTCAGCAGGTAGAGTTCCTGTAACGGAGTACCTCCGAAACCATTAACCAATAAGGCTATTTCTTCCTTTGCACCGTTTCTAATTCCCAGGTCTTTCAGTAAAGCTGCAACCATTCTGCTTGATAATTCATTCGCTGTAGTTATATCTTCACGCCTGATACCTGGTTCGCCGTGAATACCAACGCCGTACTCCATTTGCTTTTGACCAATATGGAAGGTCGGACTACCCTTGGCTGGTACTGTACAAGAAGTAAGCGCGAAACCTATGCTCCGGACATTCGCTATAGCCTTTTCCGCTACGGCTTTGACCTCTTCCAGCGTCATGCCTCTTTCCGCGGCGGCGCCTGCCACCTTGTGAACGAAAACGGTACCGGCAATACCCCTGCGTCCGACGGTGTAGAGACTATCCTGCACCGCAATATCGTCAT
>DAOUER010000029.1:0-31728 GCA_034430375.1 Dehalococcoidales bacterium | reverse complement strand
ACCTCCCTAGCCACGTTGGCGATTTCCTCTTCATCATTGGAGCCGTGAGGAAAACAAAATTTCGTTTTACTTTCCATCCGGTCATCCGAATTGTAAGACCAGGAGAAGGTATCGCAGAAGCATATATGCAGCATATCCTCGTCGTTTTGATAGAGGTCTCTGACGCCATCGGCATGATGGGTATCGGTGTCCACTATGGCAAATCTTTTGCCCAGTGAAAGAGCCCTGGCATGAGGAATGCCCAGACCGATGACATTAAAATAACAGCCGCCCCAGGCATTATCGCGGTGAGCATGGTGACCCCCTACCCCGGCAATTACCAGAGCGTTATCGATGTCGCCTTTCAGTACTTTTTCAGTGGCCCCTATCATACCTCCGACCGAATAAAGTGATACTTTCCACCATTGTGTTTGTTTTACCTGGTTTATCCACTCCTGACTGTGAAGTCTGGAGATTTGCTCTTCTGTAGCCGGTTCCGATTCAAACCAGGTTACGTTCGGTTGAGAGAAAAGCCCCTCTTTTTTTATGCTTTGGAATCCTTCTTCAACACCCATAGCCAGACTGCTGTAGGCCTCTTTCCCGCATACATCGTGATAGAAAACGCCTGTCTTTTTCATATCAAAACCTCCTGGAACCTCTTATAAATTTATCCCCCTCTCCGGGATACGAAGAAGGGGACAAATACCCTCTAGAGATTTAAAGGCTCCTATTACCTTTCGATAATCATCGCCATGCCCTGGCCGCCACCGATGCACAGCGTTGCCAGGCCGTATTGAAGGTCGCGCCGGTTCATCTCGTAGGCCAGCGTCACCAGAATCCTGGCGCCGGTGCAGCCGATAGGATGGCCCAGCGATATACCGCCACCGTGCAGGTTAGTCTTACTCATGTCGAAGCCGAGCTCCTGGATGCAGCCCAGCGACTGCGAGGCGAAAGCCTCGTTAAGCTCGATGTAATCGATATCTTTCAGAGAAAGTCCGGCCAGCTTGAGGACTTTCCTGGTAGCCGGCACTACGCCCAGTCCCATGTAAGCCGGGTCGACCCCACCGGCGGCGTAGGCCTTGATAGTGGCCATTGGTTTCAGTCCTAGGCTGGCGGCTTTTTCCGCCGACATTATCACCAGGGCGGCGGCGGCATCGGTGATGGCCGAAGCGTTACCGGCGGTAACTCCGCCGTCTTTTTTAAACACCGTGGGTAATTTACCCAATAACTCCATCGAGGTCTCCCGGGGATGCTCATCGATTTCAAAGGCCTTGGTTTCTCTTTTAACTCTAACCTCAACCGGTACAATTTCTTCCTTGAAGATGCCGTTCCTGGTAGCCGCCAGGGCGCGGTTATTACTCTCCAAAGCGAAGGCGTCCTGTTCCTCGCGGGATATGCCGTATTTTTCGGCGATATTTTCCGAGGTAACGCCCATGTGATAATCATAAAACACTTCCCAGAGACCGTCGTGCACCATGCCGTCGACTAGCTCGGCATTGAACATCCGGGCGCCCCAGCGCATCTTGGGGGCGTAATAGGGGACGGCGCTCATGTTTTCCATGCCGCCGGCCACGACGACCTCGGCGTCACCGGCCTTGATAGATTGAGCCGCCAGGGCTACTGCTTTCATGCCGGAAGCGCACACTTTATTTACCGTATAAGCATTGACTTCCTTGGGGACTCCGGCGTAGATTGATGCCTGCCGGGCTGTATTCTGTCCCTGGCCTCCCTGGATGACATTACCCATGATAACCTCGTCCACCGCCACTTCCTGTAAAGAGCCGTCCCAGTCGGCGTACTTCTTTTCCAGCTCAATCACGCCCTCATCTTTTAAAGAATCCGGGGCGTAGGCGGCATCGCCGGTAGGTTTCAGGCCGGCCTTTATCAGGGCTTCTTTAATAACAATGCTGCCCAGTTTAACCACCGGTACGTCCTGCAGGGAGCCCCCGTAATTTCCGATAGCCGTTCTGACACCGCTGACAATCACTGCCTCACTCATGTGTTTTTTCTCCTTTCGTAAGAAACATGGATTATAACGTTTAGAATGTAAATAGTCCGGCGCCGCCGCTTATTTCAATGGCTTCGCCGGTGATATAGCTTGATTCCTCGGATGCCATAAAGACAACCAGATTGCTGAGTTCTTGTGGGTCGCCCGGCCGGCGCATCGGCATGCTCTTCAGGATACGCTCCTGGAACTCCGGGGCTACTTCGTGCCAGGCACCGGCACCGAAGACGCCCAGAACCAGGGCATTACAGGTTACTCCCTTGCGGGCTCCTTCAAGAGCGACGGTCTTGGTAAGACCGATCAATCCGGCTTTGGTAGCCGCGTAGCTGCACTGCCCGGCACCACCCATGGTACCGGTGATAGACGAGATATTGATAACGCGTCCCCAGCCCCGCTCCAGCATCCCCGGCAGACAGCATTTAATGGTATTGAACGGGCCGGTAAGGTTGACACCCAAATCCTTGGTCCAGTCCTGGATTTTCATCTTGGCTATGGTTACCGCTCGTACGATACCACAGGCGGCGTTATTGACCAGGATATCAATCGGTCCCAGCACCTTTTCAATTTTCTTGACCGTCGCTTCCACCTCGTCACTATTGGCGACATCCATCGCCACTGCCAGCGCCTTTCTCCCCATAGCCCGGATTTCTTCGGCTATCTTCTCCGCTTTGTCAAGGTGACAGTGAGCGACGACGGCCACGTTACAACCTGCCCTGGCCAGGGAAAGACAATGTACGCTTCCCAGACCTCCGGAACCGCCGGTTACCATGGCTACTTTGCCTTCTAATGTCATGATAAATCTCCTTTATCGTTCCAGCTATTCACCCGGTTTGAATCCGGCAAACCGCTAATTTGTCGTAAATAACCCGTTTTCATTTCCATTCAGTGAATTATATCAGGTTTGATATTGACCGTTAAAATGTCCCCATTAATTCTAACAGAAGGCTTGATTATCGTCAAAACGGAATGATTATTAATTTTTCCGTTATGATGTTGCATACATAACGGTGTTGTGTTATAATCCTTTCCGGTAACTGAGTTTCTCTCCGAGCCTTATCTCCTACGGGCACCAGCTTACGGAGACAGGCCGGTAGGGTATCGCTGGAAACGGCCATGCCTTCCTTTTTAGGAAAGGAGAGTTATAATGACTCTACATGTAAATTATCCCCGGCAACACATTTCCCGCTACATTTGTTTCTGCTTTAGCTATCTGTTAATAGCGCGTTCGCCACCGGGATAAAGGTTCTTAATCAACCAATAAGAATAAATACAATAAATTATTTATTGAGGAGAACTATGTCTTTCAAATGGATAAATAGAAGCAAGGTGCTGTGCACTCTAGTAATTGTTGCTTTACTGGCTAGTATGTTCATTACCGCCGCCGGCTGTACCGAGGAAGAAACGACGGCAGGTTTCGCCTTACATGACCCGCTGGTGAGGTTCAAGATTGCCACCACCACCAGTCTTTATGATACCGGTCTCTGGTATCATCTTGAGCCGATTTTTGAAGAACTGGCCAATGTCGAGATGGATATTGTCGACGCCGGCACCGGTATTGCTCTGGAGTACGGGCGCAGAGGTGATGTGGATGCTATCATCGTGCATGATAAAGCCAGGGAAGATGTCTTCCTATCCGATGGATACGGCATAAATCGCCGTAATTTTGCCTATAATTTCTTCTTAATCGCCGGTCCGGTCGATGACCCGGCCGGTATAGTAGGATCGACAGCGGCTGAGGCCGTCCAGAAAATATACGAGGCAGGGATGGCGGGAAACGTAAAATTCGTGTCCCGCGGAGATGAATCCGGTACCCATGCCAAGGAGAAACTCATCTGGAGTGAAGCCGGTTATGATTACGAGGAAGTCCGCAACTCCGGTGACTGGTATGTAGAAGCCGGAAAAGGTATGGGGCAGACACTGCTGATGGCTAACGAGATGAGCACCTATGTTCTGGCCGATATCTCTACCTTCCTGGCATATAACCTCAAGAGCGGTCTGGATATCGTGTCACTGGTTGAAGAAGACCCGATTTTCCTAAATGTGTACGCGGCCATAGCCATCAATCCCGAAACACACCCCAAGGCCAAGATAGACATTGCCAACCAGTTCATCAACTGGCTGATTTCTGATAATGTTCAGGAAATTATCGCCGCCTACGGGAGTGCCGAATACGGACGTTCCCTCTTTAATCCAATTGCTAGCTGTGATATGCCGGGATGTCCTCCCGTGGAAGCATATACCGAACCCGTTCCCGATTATGAGCTATAAAAAGTGTTACCATATATCAATAGGGTGTATGCATCAACTACCTGATTATAGATATACCTGATGCCATGCATATCCCGGTTGGTCCTCTCCCCCGTCACCCACCGGGGGGAGAGGAAAATAATATTTTGGAGCAAATATCACTTGGATGATTTATGGGGTGGCTTTCTAAAAGCCCTCGAACTTATTTATACCTTCGACCCGGAAGTGATGGAGATAGCCGGGAGGTCTTTGTACATCGGGCTGAGCTCGATTACGATCGGCTCGGTGATTTGCATCCCGATTGCCGCCCTTATTCACTTTAACCAGTTCCGGGGTAAAAGGTTACTGGTGAGTCTTATTCAGACTTTTTACAGCGTGCCCACGGTGGTTGTCGGGCTTTTTGTGTTCGTTATGGTTTCCAACGCCGGTCCGTTCGGCGGCCTGGGTATTTTATTCACCCCGGTGGCTATCGTGGTGGGCCAGGTACTGCTGATTACCCCTATATTGCTCGGCCTGATCATTTCGGCCCTCAGGGGTGTCGACGTGACGATACTGGATACCGCCCGTTCTATGGGCGCCGGCCGCTGGCAGATGGCGACGCTGGTTATCAAAGAAGCCCGGTTTTCCGTAATGGCGGCTGTCATCATGGGGTTTGGTCGGGCTATCTCCGAGGTCGGCATATCCTTGATGGTCGGTGGTAATATCCGGAACACTACCCGTGTCGTGACCACGGCTATCTCTTTGGAAACGGGCAAGGGTGATCTCGAATTTGCTCTGGCTTTGGGAATGATTCTTATTTTCCTGGCGCTGGTGGTCAATATTGTGATGAACCGGATACAGCAGAGGTAATATGGCCTTAATAGAATTGAGAAATATAGATCAGACTCGTGAGGCAAGAGATATCCTCAAGGATATCAATATCAGCATCGACCGCGGTGAGGTGTTCGCTATGATTGGTCCCACCGGAGCGGGAAAGACGACGCTTTTACGGATTATCGACCTGCTGGATATCCCCAGCCGGGGGCGAATCTATTATGATGGTGTCGATGTAGCAACATCGGAGAAGGCCAGGCTCAAATTAAGACGCCGTATGGCCTTTGTGCTGCAAAAACCGGTGGTTTTCAATACTAGTGTATATGATAATGTGGCTTACGGTCTGAAGTGGCGTGGGATGAACACGCAACAGATTAGAGAGAAAGTAAATGCCATTCTGGAATCCACCCAACTGACAGAATATGCAAAAAGAAACGCCCGCACTCTATCGGGTGGTGAGATGCAGAGGGTGGCTATCGCCCGGGCGGTGGCTACCGACCCCGAAGTGCTGTTGCTTGATGAACCCAGCGCCAATCTGGACCCCGTTTCGGCGGGGAAGATAGAAGATATCCTGACGGGTATTATCAAACAACGTGACGTTACGGTGGTTATGGCTACCCATGACATGGCCCAGGGCCAGCGGTTAGCGGACCGGATTGGAGTACTCGTCAATGGTGAAATCGTGCAGGTCGGCCGCTCTAACGATATATTCTTCAGTCCCACCAACCGGGAAGTCGCCGAGTTCGTCGGTATGGAAAATATCATCGACGGCGTTGTCGTCGCCAACGAAGGCGAGATGACCACCATCGACGTTAACGGGACGGTGATAGAAGCGGTTACCGGTTATTCACCCGGTGAAGATGTTTCCGTCTGCGTACGCCCCGAAGACGTGACGGTAGCTCTGGCCAGGCTGTCAAGCAGTGCCAGGAACTCCCTGGCCGGGACCATCACCCGGGCGGCGTCCAGTGGACCGCTTTGCCGCGTGGAGATTGACTGCGGATTTTCCCTGGTAGCGCTGGTTACCCGGAGGTCGGCCGAGGAAATGGGCCTGGTGAAAGGGACACAAGTCTTTGCCACCTTCAAGGTTGTTAGTATTCATATCATCCGGCGTCGTTGACACTGGAAATAAAATAGTGATATATTTTCTTTGCTGGCAGCGTAGCTCAGTGGTAGAGCAGGGGACTCATAAGCCCTTGGTCGCTGGTTCAATTCCAGCCGCTGCCACTTCTTTTGTAGCTGAATCCCCTTCATTATTTAGGCCCTCCTAACATTTTGCTTAACAAATTTGCTGTAATTTTACTCGTGGGTTTTTTCAGTGTGATTTTAGTCCGTTGGTTTATTCTACCAATTATTATGGTTTTGAAGCTAGTTAACGCTAGTTTTGGGGTTCAAGAATAGGTATCTATTCGTAACTTATACGAACGATTGCTTAACGATTTTGCTATATTTTTCCGATAGTATTGCAATGCCAGGATTTCCATAAGCTGCCAAAAGATTGAGAAACCTATGGTTATTAGTTAACGCTGTTAACGGTTCGAGACCTGTACGGCCTATGTCACACTTTAGCCCACTAGTACCCACCGCAGATATCAGCCTCCAACGCCTGAGGCTATCTTGGGTGCTGTTACGACTTAACAAGTGGTAACACTATTAGGGGCAGATCATAATAAACAAATAGAGGACCTACGTAGAACCATAACGTACCCTATAATTAATAATCATCTATTAGTATGATAAGCTGGGTGTTTTGTGTACATAGGTATCATCCGTAAGCTGCTTGAGCATAAAGTCAGCAACATCGGCCCGCGATATTTCTGCCTTGATGGACGTGTCAGTAGCGCTGAACTCGCTACGATAGACACCGGTTAGGGGACCATTAGTAAGTACCGCCGGCCGGACGATGACCCAATCCAGAGTGCTTTGCCTGATGTAGCGTTCCTGGATTTCCTTGTCCCGGAACATATTACGGAGAATGAAGGGGAAGATAATGATCTTGTAAACTAGTCCGAATTGTCTCTGTTGTGGTTTGCTGTCACCAATGCTAATTGACGACTCGAACACAAATCTTCTGACCTCGTATTTCTCCATTGCCGTGATGATATTTCGTGTCCCATCGGAAATATTGGTGTTTCTCCTGATAGCCTTGGTACCAAGTGCCGATAACACGGCATCTTGGCCCTTAACAGCCCTTTCGACCGAAGCGTAATCCAGAATATCCCCCGGCACGATTATTAAATTCTCATGTTCTGTTGTGATGGCAGCAGGATTGCGCGAGAAGGCCGTTACCCGGTGTCCCTGTTCCAGTGCCTGCGCCACGATAGCACGACCGGTTCCACCCGTTGCCCCGAAAACAAGCAGATTCATTGTTACTCTTTCCCTGTAAGCCGGATGATTTACTCCTTCAATTCGGCCAGCACATAGAATAATGGCATCATATCTTTAGGGTTCTTCAGGATTTCTTCATTCACAATAGAAAACCCCGGATCTTTTATCATCTCGGCCATCTCATACAGGTTAAACTTATGAAAAACCGGGAGTTTGATAAACGGTTTGAAAACCGTAAACAGCATCTTGTATATTGGAGCGTCTCCAAATCCAACTACTGTACCAATAAACCGTCCCCCCGGTTTAAGGACCCTTTTTATTTCAACTAAAGCCTTTTGGGGGTATTTCATGTTTTGTAATGCGTTGTTACAGATAACCGTATCAAATACATCGTTCCCGAAATGAAGTGAATAGGCATCTTCTACGAAAAACTCTACATTATCAAGATCCTTTTCTCTTATCTTTTTCTTTGCCTCATCAATCATCAGCGCTGATATGTCAATGCCACTGACTTTGGAGGCTCGTTCAGCTATCTTCAGAGCTACAAAACCTGTGCCGCAAGCGACTTCCAGGACAGTATCCCCCGCCTCAACATCGTTTGATATTTTATCCAGCAGTGATGACCAGTAGATTCTCCAGTGCTTCTTCATGAACCGGTCGTATCCGGGACTGAGTTTGTCCCAGTATTTCTTTTCCTTCTCAATTCTTTTCGCATCTTGCATTTTCTATTCCTTTTTAAAAACAGCTAAGATTTAGGTATTCCTATCCATCGTGGAGTCCTATTTATATATTCTCTATAGGCATTGCCATACTTCTCAAGACAGTCAAGTTCTTCAGGGTTAGCCAATATAAAACCAGTGACTATCCATAAGATTGAAAATAGTACTAAAATCCAAGAGGCAGTAGCTATGCCCAAGCCTAGTAAGAAAAGGAAGTCAGTGAAATACATTGGGTGTCTTGAGTATCGGTATAGTCCTCTGGTAATCGGTTCATTATGTGGTGTAGTAGCCCAGTTTACAAGAGCTAACACCCTCGTAACCAGCCCAAGTAAAGTAATAGGAAGACCTATGTAAAACCACATAGTTCCTAATTTTAGCGGCAGGAATATGGAATATATCAGGAGAAGAAAAACGAACATCTTTGTGAAACCAGAGATTACCCTCTTCGGAGTAGATATGTCTAATTTTTCATCATGGGTAGAACCTCGCTTACCGGCAATGTAAAATAAGGATGGAATAGCCAGCACTTGATAAATAGTTAAAATCCAGGCATTCCACAGGCCTACCTCAAACGCTGGTATAAGCGACACTCTATACCCCTGACAATATGATACTACGGTTAATTTACTTTTATTTACTCACTTTAATCTAGTCTCGTAAGATTGTCAATTAAAAAAAGAGGGGGCATGTTTGCCCCTCTTGTTAGTCTGCACATTGGGCCCACTGAATATTCTCGGGGATGAATGTATGTACTTGGACTTGGATTAGATAAAGCTTGAATGCTTTAAAAATTATATCTTCATAATTGATTTTCGATAGCCTCATAAGCCCTTGGTCGCTGGTTCAAATCCCGGCTGCTGCCACCGCTTCCTCGCATAGATTACGATTAAACACAATACCTCCGGATAACACCCTGACTATCCGGGGGTTTTCCCAGGCACACACGGTTACCGCTTTTGCACGGGGATATAGATATCCATCTGCGCCATATCGTTGTTTTCCCAGGAGTGATCTCTTAAATCGTAATATTCAAAATCCAGCCGGGTTTCATCGAACTGGTATACGGACGTCGGCAGCCAGTTATCCAATGCGGTTTTCCAGGTATCTCTTACGGCCTGTCCGTACTGTGAGCTTCCAACAAGAGGAGTCGTGAATCTGGCATATAATCCACCCGGCATTTCCATCTCGTACATATCCGGCTCTATCTTTGAATAGTCTTCAGGATTATCCACGCCTACTCCAAGCAGGTAAGTAAATTCATCGGTTGCCGTGTTGATATCGAAGCATACGGTATATTCGCAGTGTCTGGATTTACTAAAAACGTTATGAAGTCGGGTAAGGGGTTCGTCATAATCCATATTAATTGTTTCCCAATACAACGGGATATCATGGGTAAATCTTACGTCGGGCATTATATGGCGACTTATAAAACCGACGATGGTAAAACGTTTCATTTTCACAATTTCCGGGTACATAATATTACCTCCTGATATAATACTTCTTAATTCGATGATTTCCATTCTGGTAGGCCGACCGATAATGGCGTGAATACGATAAAGTGACGGAGAATACCCGAAACACTTCTTAAAAGCCTTGGTAAAACCGGCATGTGTTTCAAAACCGTACTTCACTGCAACGTCGATGATTTTTTCTCCGCAACCGAGATCATATAATGCGTACTGCAGTTTGCGACGGATTACATATGCCATTAGGGTTATTCCCGTCACTCCAGAAAATAATCGATTTAAATGAAAAGTAGAATAGCCGGATTTTCCTGCCAGTTCCCGAAGAGTTATTCTTTCTGTGATGCGATTATCGATGATGTCCAGAACATATTGTATGATATTGTTTTCTTCCAAGTTTTCACCTTGATGACCATATGATAACCAGATTATACAAGTAATAAAATCCAGACGCTTATTCTGGAGTGCTGTATTTCAGGAAATCTGACTTTACTAAAGAAATTCCATTAAGAAGGGCGTGAAACCGTATCTTGTTGAAACTTGTGGCGAGAGCCGTGAAAGAATACGGTGCGTATAAATGACGCTGTAAAATCACTTCATAATGCGGTTATTTTTTAGTAGGTAATAAAGTGCGGCAGTATGGTGGCTATCTGCGGGAAGGCGATGGTTAGCGCCGTTGCCACGGTGAAGGGAACCAGGAACGGAAGTATACCTTTAAAGACGGTCTCCAGAGGTATTTCCTTGAAAAGTCCTTTCACCACGTAAGCGTTAACGCCGACGGGCGGCGTGACCACCGCTATCATGCTGAAGATGGTGATGATCACCCCGAACCATATCGGGTCGTAGCCGAGCTGGATGACCAGCGGGTAGAAGATGGGCACAAGCAGCACGATAAGCGCCATAGCATCCACGAAGCAGCCGAGAATAAACCAGAAAACATAGAGCATTGTTATGATAACCCAGGAAGGCACCTCCAGGGTGCCGGCCCAACTCGCCAGGGTAGCTGGAATCTGGGTCATGGCGATGAAACGTCCGAAAATAGTCGCCCCGGCGATCAGCAGGAGAATCATGCAGGATATCCTCAGTCCTTCTCTGCTGGATTCGAAAAAGCCTTTCTTGGTAAGCTCCCTCCGTACTAAACCGATGATTAAAGCGCCGGCACCGCCGATAGCTCCGGCGCCTCTGAGGGTGACACCCTTAAGCTGATCAAGGCTGGTAATCTTTTTATCGTGCAGCATCAGGCCTGCCGTGGTACCCGCGTTAAGAAACAGCAGGTGCATGTTATCCCATTCTTTCGGTTTGAACTCGTTATAGAAGTCCACGGCGACGTGGGAGCCGACCCAGCCGGTGGGGTAACCGTTAGGCAGGTCGAGGAACTCAGTGACCGTAAAGCGGCCCGGCGAATAGTCGATGTGCGCGAAGGCGATGTCGGCGATGTCCTCCACAATGCCGTCGGCCGTCTGCGGGGCCCCCAGCAATTGGCCGCCGGGGTAGAAAGTGATTTCAACGCGCCCGTTGGTGGCGGCCTCGATATCATTACCCCATTATTCCTGGAGGGCGGTGAATGGGTGGGCGGTGGGCAGATAGAGAGCAGAAGATAATTGAATCACTTCTTCCGGTTGGGATTCACCGCAGGAAGTAATCAGCGCAGGTATCATTAGTGAGACGATTAGGAGAATAATCACTGGCCGGATATACTATTTCTTTCCTTTCATTTTATACCTCCGATATTAGAAATAACTCCGGTAATATTAATACAGAACCGCATTTAATCCATCCTCACCTCCTAATTACTAATATTACATTATTTAAGAAGTTACTGACTGCGTGAATTATTCTTAACTGCTAATACAATACAGGCTGTGGATAATGTCAATTAGTTCCATTTTGGCTTTGTAACACCGGAATAGCCTTTCTTTCGTGTTATTAGGTAAATTCCCCCATACTAATTAAGTGATTGCATGCAAGAAACCCGGACTATATTTCCAATATACTGGACAAAATAAAACAAAATGGGGTAATAGTATGCTGGAAAAGTCAATTGAGATACCTGAAGGGATTTCCTGTGAAACGTCGCTAGACGAGAGGATAGTCGTTCCGCTGGACGGTTCGAAACTTGCTGAAATAGCGCTGCCGTACGCTGAAGAACTTGGGGGAAGAACCGGTAGAGATATTGTTTTACTCTCGGTCACCGAGTTTGCTGATCCGACGTATCGAACCTACCTCAAGAAAGTGGCGGAAGACACTCAACGCAATACCGGTAAATACTCAGCGATATCCGGAAGTAAAAAGACCGAGGTATATATTACAACTCGTGACGGCAGTCCGGCTGAAGAAATCATAGATTTTACCCGTAAATGGGGCCATAATCTGATCGTTATGGCTACTCACGGTCGCTCCGGTATCGGGCGCTGGGCGATAGGAAGTGTCGCCGATAAGGTCGTCAGGGCGGCTACAAATTCATCGGTTTTACTCATCAGGGGTACGAAAGCCCGTCCCGAAGCTCGGCAAAAAGGTCTTCTCAAGAAAGCCCTGGTGCCGCTGGATGGTTCGATACCGGGTCAAACCATTATTCGCTTTATCGTCCACCTTGCTGAAAAGCTCGCTCTGGAACTGACCATTTTGCAGGTTGTGCCGGATTATTCCCATGATGAAGATGCCGAATCATACCTGCAAAGTCAGTGTGCCGAACTTGAAAAGCAGGGGATAACCGCCAATTACATGGTACGGGTTGGCTCTCCGGCCGACGTGATTATTGACCTTGCCGATGAGCTGGCGGTTGACTTAGTTGCCATGTCTACCAGAGGGAAGAACAGTATCGCCCCCTGGACTATAGGAAGCGTCGCTCAAAAAGTCCTACTGGCGGGGAGTATACCTTTGCTGCTGGTGAGATACGAATAGCCAAACGGCCACCGCCATTTATTATTAGTCTCAGGGTTGGATATTTAGCCGGTTCTTTAAGCCCAGTTTTTCAGATCGTAATAGCCCCTGGCGACACGATAGCGGCAGATCTGCTGTCCCCCGAGCCACAGCTGGGTTATCTTGGCATCCCTGAGGCACTTTTCATAAGGGAAGTCCTCTGATATCGCCATTGAGCCCAGTAATTCGGCACCTTTATTCACGATTTCCACTGCTTTGTCTCCGGCAAAGACCCTGGTGGCGGATGCCTTGGATACGAATTCCGGCGACCACGGCGGACCGTATATGTCAAGGTGATCAAGCATGTAACTGAGGTTATAGATGCTGGCCTTCATCATCTCCAGGCCAATAGCCATATCGGCAAGTATCCCGGCTACCATGCTGTGCTGCCTGACCGGCTTGAATCCGCCCAGGCGGGTCCCCGTGTAATCAAGTACTATCTCAAAAGCACGCTCGGCAATTCCCAGGGCAATCGCTGATGAATGCCAGCCGGTTCCCGCTTCAAAGAAATGGTATATATTGGCATCCATGCCGGGACCGGCAACCCGAAATTCCTTGGGTACCCGAACATTATCATAATATACTGAAGAATTTATCGATGTCCGGCATAACATCTTCTTTTCCGGTATGCCAAAAGTGAGTCCCGGAGTGTCCTTGGGAACATAAATCAGGGCAATACCGTCTTCTCCCGCATCAGGGTCGGTAGTGCTGACCGTCAGATAGCATTCTGCTATCCCGCCATTAGTCGGCCAGGACTTGCTGCCATTTATGACATATTCATCACCTTCAAGCCTGGCGGTGGTCTTGATACCGGCTCCATGAAGGAGAGGATTCTCGCTATCAGCGCCGCCGGATTCATCGGTCATGGAAATGCAGGCGTAGGCTAACTTGCCGCTGCAGAAACTCGGAATGAACTTATCCATAACAAACTTGTTTTCCGTTACTATGGCCGGTTTAAGAATAATGCCCATGTTGATACCGGTGGTCAAGCTTATCCCGGCATCGCCTTTGGCCAGCTCTTCAGCGATAATGGCAAAGGCCATATTTGAGCCATCTTCCCCGCCATACTCGGCAGGATACCCCGAAGCCTGAATTCCTATATCGACGAGTTTCTGATGAACTTCTTCTACCAATTTGTAATCTGCTTCCAGTTTCTTGGTATTGGGGATTATTTCTTTCCTGGTGAAATCCCTTACTGTCTCGCGGATTTGCCGGTCTTCATCGGTTAACAGGTGTTCCAAGTTCATAGTTCCTCCTTTACGGCGTCTTTTTCAGGCCAACAATATTTGTTACCTTATAATGAGTTTTTCAACTGCCGGCAGGGCTAATAAATGTCTTCGGCGAATTGGATTTGTAAATCTGATACCATCGTCTGAAATTTTACCCGAAAGTCCTGGTATTTCTGCAACTGGGCATCTTTCTGCAAAAAGTCGTCAACGCTGGTTATATCTACGATTCCCATATATTTATAGGGAATCTCTCCTGTCGGTGATTTTGTTATCTTTACCAGCGTGTATTTCTTGACCGACGGGAGACTTTCGATCAGGGGGCCCTTGTCATTAGCTACATAATCCCTGAACTCCTCTTCGGTTACGTGGTCTGCCAGATTGTAAAGTATAATTTCCTTAGCCATTTCTTAAACCTCCTTAAGAATATATCCTGTAGTTGCACCTGGTGATTTTCGCTAACGAAGGATACTGCTTAATATGTATGACTTGCCGGCATACTGATTTCAAGAGCAGGAGAAAGCTAATGTCCAGTTACACGGATAATACAACCAAGACAAATATAATGCAAGCCATGATGGTTTTCTGTTGAATTGCACAATAGAGGGAAGGTTATCCTCGGCAATACGTACGCCTGCCGGGAATTGACTCAATAATCGTGCATAATCTATACTTGTGCCTATGAGAAAGATTGATACAGAGGCCCACTTTTACACTCGTGAATACCAGGACTATTTGTTTTCACGTAAGCAGCCGCCGCGAGAGGAATTGTACAAGGGATACGTTCGTCTCTGGTACGAACCCAATATCTGGGAGCCGCACGGCCTGGAAATCGAAGACAAATTACTCGATATCGGCCGGGGCAGACTGAAGAACATGGACGAGGCCGGTATCGATATGCAGGTGCTCAGCCTCTCCACACCGGGTTGCGAACAGTTCGACCCGGCTAAAGGAATGGCTCTATCCAGGAAGACCAACGAAGAGCTATCCAAAGCCATTGATAAATACCCGGATAGATTTATCGGTCTGGCGGCCCTGGCGCCACAGAGTCCCGAAGAAGCCGCCCGGGAACTGGAGAGAGCCGTTAAAGAACTGGGACTCCGGGGAGCTAAAATTAACTCGCATATCAGGGGAAGATATTTAGATAATAAGAAGTACTGGCCGGTGTTTGAAGCGGCCGAGAGCCTTGACGTGCCCGTCTTTCTGCACCCGAATACTCCCGGTCCCTCACATATTAAATCCTATGAAGATTACGGGTTCGCCCTGGCCGGCCCTCCCTGGGGTTTCGGTGCTGAAGCGTCCTTACACGCCATGCGCCTGATATATAGCGGTGTTTTTGACGAGTATCCCCGACTGAAAATAGTGCTGGGTCACCTCGGCGAAGGGCTGGTGTTCTGGCTGAACCGGATAGATTTCAGTTTCAAACGACCCTGGATGGAGGAGGAGATTCGACCCCGAATCAAGCGCCTGCCCAGCGAATACGTCCGGGATAATTTCTACGTGAATACCAGCGGCATGCCTTCCCTACCGGCATTCCTGGGTGTCTATCTTGAGCTGGGGGCCGAGCACATGATGTTTGCCGCCGACTATCCCTACGAGAACAGCCGGGAAGCCGCCGGATTTATCGACGGGATACCGATTTCCGATAGCGATAAAGCGAAAATCCAGTACTCGAATGCCGCCAGGCTATTCAAGCTGGCTTGATACAGATTGACACCATAATTATTACTGCTCATTCGCCGCCGGTGCCGATTGTCTTTTACCTGAAATATTGTCCTCCGTAATTAAGGATCAATTGGCCTTGCGGAGAGGGATTTCCTTAAGGAACAAATTAACAATAAAGGCAATAACAACGATAAAAAGCCCGATAAGGAAAACAAATGATAGCGCTGAACTGAGCGACTCCCGTAGCGTTTGCACCAGTTGCTGTAAATAAACCGCCCCGTCGGGACCCGCTTCGCTGAAGAGTTCCTGTAATTGTGCCTGTGAATCGGGGCTGACCAGTGCCTGAGGATTACGCACCAGAGAATCCAGTCTTTCCATCGGTATTAAATCCTTGATTTTATTGGGTAAACGCGTGAAGAACTCCGAGGCAAACCGGTTGTTCATTATCGAACCAAAGACGGCGAGTCCGACGGAACCGCCAACCGACCGGAAGAAAGCTGACGAGGACGTGGCGACGCCAAGTATTTCCCGCGGAACAGCATTCTGGATAGCGATCATGTACAACGGCATAGTGCTGCCCAGACCGACCCCGGTGATGATAATACTTAATACAGCCATCCCATATTTTGTATCAGGTGTCATCCTCGATAGTAGGAAGATACCAGTTGCCATAATAAGTAGCCCGACTGCTCCCTGAATCCGATAATGCCCACCGGCGCGAGACAGCAGTTGACCGGAGATTAGACTTCCACCGACAACCCCGAGCATCATTGGCATCAGGAAAGTGCCGCTCGTGGTAGCGGTCGCTCCGAGTACTCCCTGGAAGAAGAGGGGTATAAAGATAATCGTGCCGAACATTCCTATTCCCGTTAAGAAGGTGACGACGATAGAAACGGTCACGATTCGATTTGAAAATAATGATAAAGGAATAATCGGTTCCTGAGCCCGGCTTTCTATAACAAGAAACGCTATCAACACTACTATCGAAAACCCGAACATGCCGATGATTGTTGGTGAACTCCACGCGTATTCAACCCCTCCCCAGGTTAAAGCCAGCATCAACGGTATTACCACGAGTATCAGCGTGGTTAGTCCCAAAAAGTCGATGCGGTGCTTTACGGTTACCGGCTTAATATTGGGGAAGAACCTTACAAACAGAAATATTATCAGCAGACCCAGCGGGATGTTGATAAAAAAAACCCAATGCCATGAAAGCTGGTCGGTAAGAAAGCCACCGAGAGTTGGCCCTATGACCGACGATATTCCGAAGACCCCGCTCATATACCCCTGGTATTTACCTCTCTCCGCCGGTGGGAAGATATCAGCAATAACGACAAAAGCATTAGCCATCATGATGCCGGCACCGATACCCTGGACACCTCGGAAAATGATTAATTGGGTCATGGTGTCACTTAAACCGGAAAACAATGAAGCGGTTACAAAAACAGCCAGTCCGATGACGTAAAATATCTTCCGACCGTACATATCAATCAATTTTCCCGTAATGGGAATGGTAACCGCCGAGGCGATAATGTAAATGGAGGTAACCCAGGTATATTGGCTAAACCCCTGCAGATCAGCAACTATACGAGGCATAGCCGTACCGACGACGGTTTGGTCCAGCGAAGCTAAAAACATCGCCAGCATTACGCCGATAAACGTAATAATAATCTGTCGGCGTGGTAATCCACTCAGATCTGGTTGATTCGCTATCGGGACCTGGTTCATATTGTTGTTCTCACCTTAAGATGCTGTCGTATACAAGGAGATGCTTCTCGACTTAAATACAGCTGCTTTTGGTATGGGAAATACCCAGTTGAGACTATTATGAAAAATAGGCATAACTGCAATTATATTCGATTATAATCGGGTATATCAAAAAGTAGAGTAAAACCGCTGATTTGAATGAATTACCGCTGGTTCAAATCCAGCCGTTACTACCGTTTATTATTATATATTCTGTTAGCTTTTAGTCGGGTCTTTGAGTTTGCCGGGCCCGAAGGATGAGTAGTCCAGGTCATAGAACTCCTTGCAGACGGTAAAGTAAGCGTAATGTAAACCACCTAAGACCTGTTTCGCCTCCACAGAGTCACGGTAATACTTCTCATAGTGGTTTTCCCGGACATAACCGTAGGAGCCCATGAGCTCTATACCCTTTAAAATTATTTCTGGCAGTTTTTTGGTAATAAATGCATGCACCGCGTGCCCTTTAGCCAGCATGCTAACCGAGTCCCACGGGCCATAAATCTCTTGATGGTCAAACTCATGGGCCAGCTGCAGAAAGGCAGCCCTGTCCACAGTTATTAACGAAGCCATCTCGCCCAGTATCATCGCCGCATGGAGGTGCTGCCTGATCGGCTTACCTCCGGCTACCCTCTCGCCCGTATACTCAAGAAGGACATCGAATGCCCCCTGCAGAATACCTGTGGCATGTCCCGAGTTCATGGCCATGGGGGCGCTTAGCGTATTTTTGTAGATAGCCCAGGCTAAAGGTCCCTGCAGACCCCACTCCTTGGGCACCCTGACATTGTCAAAATAGGTAGAGGTATTGCGGTCACCCTGCATGCCGCATTTGACCTCAAACTTGCCGTGGGAAACCCCCGGCCAGGGTTCGGGTACATAAATCAAAGCAAAAGCATCTATCCCCAACTTGGGGTCCATATTACAGACCACGCAGTTGAGGTCGGCTATGCCGCTGTTGGATGCCCAGAACTTAGTACCGTTTATCACCCATTCGTCACCCTCAAGTTTGGCTCTCACCCCTATTGTTCTGCCCTCATTCAGTGGATTTTCAACATCAGTGGCGGACTCCGTTTCGCTCATGTTAAAGCAGCCAACACGTAGCTCTTTTCCTAGGAACTTGGGGGCAAATTCACTAAACACCGCTTTAGACCACGCCTTCGCCGGTTGAGGAAGGGGTGCCATATGCGCTATGAAAACCGGTGTCCACATCCAGTCAGTACAGGCGCAGTGCATACTTATGCCGTAGTCGGCACGTCCTATCTGCTCCTGCTTCAGGGCGGCGGTAAGTACGGAACCCATCCCCAGACCGCCGTACTCCTCTGGTATCATGGCTTTCTGGCTGCCAAGGTCAACCTGTATTTTCTTCAGGATAGGGGTAATTATTTCTTCATGGGTGACATCATCATCAATCTTGTCCCGGACTGGCATAATCTCCTTGTCGGTAAAATCAGCAAACGTCTTCTGTACCATCCGTGACTCTTCATCAACGAAACATTCCGGGTATTGTAGCTTGTACCATTGACTTGACTGGTCTAGCATTGATTACCTCCATAATAATACTTGCCTTAAAAGTACAGTGTACTTTTTTATTTCTGAATCACCGTTTTTTCACCAGATATTTCTTACTATCCTTCACCTCCGTTTTTAATATTATATTCCTGCTATTTTTAATGCGGCATTTCGCGTACCTATTATAGCGAATCAGACGTATAATTGTAAAAATTCCCTAGGAAATAGTCTTAGTTAGCAGCACCCGGGTGTGCCGTTACCGCCTTCGCTTGGTTGACATTATTTACCCCTATATAATAAATTGCCTGTGATACCGGTGCGCGTTTTATATCGTCACGCACGCCCGTAACAGGAGGAAACATGGAAAAATCATGGTCGGAGCTAACCAAGGAAGAGAAACGTGAGCAAAGGCTCAAAGATTATATATCGCCGGTCGGTGTTGAGTTCCGGGATGCCCGGGCGGAGCAGCTTTATCACGAACGGGTAAAGCGCCACCTGGCCGCCAGCATGTGCGAAAAACCCGACCGCGTTCCCGTTTCCCTGCCGCTGGGCGGTTATCCGGCCTATTATGCGGGATATGATTACAAGACAATCATGTACGATTACAAAATCGCCCGGGAGGTCTGGACGAAGTTCATGTGGGACTTCTACGAGAACATGGACAGCTACGGCGGACCCGGCCTGGTATTTTCCGGGAAAGCGTTTGATATCGTGGACTACAAGCAATACTCCTGGCCCGGTCACGGGCTGGGGGATAATGCCACCACCTACCAGTTCAATGAAGCCCAGTATATGTCCGCCGATGAATACGACCGGTATATCGACGACCCCGCTGATTTCGGGTTCAGGGTTTTAACGCCGCGGACCATCGGCGCGGCCGAAGCCTGGCAGTATTTCCCCCATCTCACCAGTTTAAACGGCTTGCCGATGGTGCCCGTCATGGCCTTCGCCCGTAGAGACGTACGGGAATCCTTTAAAAAATTTATCGCCGCTGGCGAGGAGCTGGAGCGGCAGCAGCAGGAGCTAATGCTGTTCGGGCGTGAATGCCTGGCGGCCGGTTTCCCGGCGCGACGGGGCGGTATGGGCAGCGCCCCCTTCGACCTCATTGCGGATAACCTCCGGGGCACCCGGGGAGTGGCTATGGACATGTACCGCTGTCCCGAAAAGCTGCTGGCAGCGATAGACGTAGCTACTGAAATCCATATCAAGAGATTGCTGGAACACATGAAGACCGTCAACGGCTCGACGGTCATGTTCCCATTGCACAAGGGTGACGATGTATTTATGTCCCGACGTCAGTTCGAGAAGTTCTATTGGCCCAGCCTGAAAAAGGTTATCGATGCCTTGATAGAAGATGGTATTATGGTGACCCTCTTCGCCGAGGGCTCCCACAACCAGCGGCTGGAGTATTACGGTGATTTCCCCAAGGGGTGGGTGACCTGGCTGTTTGACCGCACCGATATGGCCCGGGCCAAGAAAATTATCGGGGATAAATGCTGCATCAGCGGCAATGTCCCGGCATCGCTGATGGTGGCGGGTACCCCGGAAGAAGTGAAGGAATATTGCCGCAACATCATCGAGACCTGCGCCCCGGGAGGCGGCTACGTACTGGCTGGCGGGTGTTCGGCCACGGAGACGAAAAACCCGGAGAATTTCCGGGTTTATATGGAAGCAGCCGTAGAATACGGCACGTATTAGATTATAGACCGCGGGATATTGCTAAGGGGCATTCTGCGTGACGGTCCCGTCGGCGGTAAAATTATAAGTGAAGTCTGTCATCACGTTTCCGTCAGCGTCAAGGTGAGTCAGGTAACTGCTTAATACTAAAGCCGGCGTATCGGTGGTAACTACTGTGTCCATATCCGTGACGTCTGAGATCGGGGTCAGGTTACCGGTAGAACTTTCCAGTAGCATTGCTCCCACAGCAATCTCGATACTCCGTTGTTCGGTAGCGGCGGTTTCGGGTCGGCCTCTGTCGGCAAAACCCGCCAACTTGGGGATAGCTACACCCGCCAAGGCGCCGAGTATAGCTATTACCACCAGGATTTCAATCAGGGTGAACCCCTTCTCACCAAAGCGGAGTCTTTGAAAAATCCTCTTCAATCTGGTCGACATGTTTTACCTCCGGTACCGGCCTACCGTATAAATAAAGCTATATCCCTCACAATTTACGATACTCATAGTTATTATAGGTAATACGGTGTCAATTAAAAATCCGACTTTGGTAACTGTTTTACCTTACTTTAGTTCTAAATAAACATAAAGAGATAAATTGATAAGAACTCTAACTGCTGGCTTAATTGGTAAATGATAGATTGTGATCATATCACAGATAGCTGTTTTTCGGCTTCAACCTGTGAAAATCTTGGATTATATCATTCTTCATGCCATAATTTACTCAGAGTGTTAAAAAAATCATCCAGGATGGCACGTGAAGCCAGAACCATTCGGGTGATGATTTCTCTTTTCTGCCGTCATCACCATGGTAACAAGCTATGCCCCGATTGCATCAAGCTTACGGAATACGCCCTGGAACGTCTCCGGAATTGTCCGTTTCAGGAAGGTAAGACAACATGCGTGAAATGCCCGGTACATTGCTATCAGCCGGCAATGAGAGAGAAAATAAGAGTAGTTATGAGATATGCCGGTCCTCGCATGACTCACCGGCATCCCGTTCTGGCATTATGCCATTTCATAGATAGATTAAGAAAAGAGCCGGTAGAACCTGTCGATAAAGAATGAACCAGATTCCTGCCGATGATGCTGGTTTACTGATATGTTCCGGTTGACGTAAAGATATTCTAAAGCATCCTGTCGTACGGCCATATACAGACCACCGCCAACCATTCTATCAACATTACCGCTTGTTGATACTATTTAGATTTGAATGGGAATTTTTACGAATCTTTCTGGCTTCGGTAGTGGATATTCCACTTCAGACAGGCGGAATCCACAAAAGCCTTCACCTCGGGATGTTGCGCCCGGCTGAATTCGGCTAGAAATCCGTGCAGGAGGTCGGTCCCGTTCATTCCCGGCAGTGGCTCCTGCGGACCGGGCAGGTTGACGAAAACGATTTCACTCATTACTTTTTGATATTCTATCGCTGTTGACATCGGTTTTCCTCTCTCCTTATCTGTTTTTCTTTTATGATATAACAATAGCCTGATAAATGGAAATGCCGCCGGCCAAACTCATATTATTCAATATACGTTGTAAAAAAGAGGCAGGGTGGGAAAAGATATTAGTGCGGTGGGTGGGGGGGAGTCTCAATTAAAAATAAACAGGTCTTTTTGCTTTCGAAAACCCTGTATCTGATATAGTAAAGGGAGCTAAAAGCTCAGAGAGGTTACCGGGATGGAAGCCTATTGCGTTAAATGCAAAGCAAAGAAAGAAATGAAAGACCCCAAGGCCATTACCATGAAAAACGGCAAACCCGCCGCGCAGGGCACCTGTCACAACTGCGGCACCAAGATGTTTCGCATCGGTAAAGGCCCGGATATCACGCCGCTGCCGCATTAGAGCGATTTGTTTCCCGCGAAAGCGCCGCTAACTCCCGCCGGGATATTTCTTGATTCCTTCGCCCATCGGGTAGGACATCATGAAGAAGGTCTGCTTCTCGATGTTGCGGATTACCAGCGGGCCCTGCTCAACGTTGGGCGGGATATAGGCGCCGAAGCTCTTATTGATGATATGCTTTTCGCCGCCGATCCATAGTTCAACCTCAGCGCGGAGGTCGGTGATATCATCGTAATTCATGGCGGTGAAAACGATGGATGTGCCGTGGGGCAGGGCATGGGCGTCCATTATCAGCTGGCCGACCTTTGATTTATCGCCCGGCAACAGCCAGCGCGTATCGCAGCCGAACTCGGCGTCCGGTATCACTGTGCGGTCGATGTAGGCCATGGGACGGGTGTACTGAGGGTCGAAAGGCCGCATATAATCGGGTCTTACTATATCAGGGCTGGTTCCGTAGACCATATACCTGGCGTACTTCGATTTACTCAGGTCGGTCATTACCGTCGCCTGGATATCCCTTTTCTCTTCCTCGGCCTTCTTAGTCTCCTCGTCCTTTTCCCGGGTATAAACACCACCCGGCCCCGATACCCAGTGGAGCACTGGCCTCTTGGTGACTTTAGTGCCCCCGGTGCGGGTGGGCATATGGGGCAGGTTGGCGGGGATATAGGCCACCCAGCTGGCTTCCAGGGGAATTATCTCGTCGTCCATCTGCATGCCCATGGAGTTGCATTCCTCGAAGTTGTCGGGGTCGGTACCCCACCAGGATAGCAGCTCGGGGAAATCATGGACGTGGGGGAACATGGTGGGGACTTCCATCCCCATATCCGTCAGTTCCTGCCAGGTCACCTGGTTGGGGTAATCCGGGGGCCATATATAGGTGGTCTCGCCGTAATAGCCTCCGGGGATAACATCTTCATCAATCCAGTGGATATGCTCCATGCTGATGCGTTTACCCGCGGCGGCCAGCTTATCGCGCTGGTCGAGGGTAGGCCCGGGCAGCATATGCCTTTTCTGTAACGTGGTGCAGATATATTTATCGTAATTCCCCATTATCATTTTCCTTTCAGTACGAGTATATCAATAAGACTCTGTTGTTTTTCAAAGACTAATATATAATTAATCGTATTGTCAACGCGCTTGGTTCCCGTCCGCATCTTGCCGGGCTTTTTCCAGTTCTTCTTCCAGTTCCTCGAGTTCCTGCCACATATGCGGCGGTACGGAGTGGGCCGGCCACCGGGCCTTGAGGTCGGCGATTTTTTCTTCTATCTCTTCAATGCGTTTTTCCGCCGGCGATTTATCCATCGGCTTTAGTTTACCCCATTCGGTGCTTTTTGAACATGGGCAGCGTAATTGCTTATAATTTAGCTGACGTTTATCCCGCGGAGGTTTGATATATGACGACCGATAAGACCGCAGCTGTTTACGAAGTACTCAGTCCCTGGGCGGAAGCCGACCCGGTCCCCCAGCGGGGACTGATAGCCGAAAGGCCGGCCGAGTTGGCCGGTAAAAAGATAGGGCTTTTTCACATGTGGAAGAGGGCCTCGAAGCCAACGCTGGGTGTCCTGGAAAGGAAGTTAAAGGGAAAATACCCCGACGCCGAGTTCAGCTGGTATGAAGAAAGCGAGATGAACGTACCGGAAATAGAGTCGCGGAACAAGGCGCAGTACGAGGACTGGATCAGGGAGGTGGACACCGTTATCTTCACCTACGGCGACTGAGGGTCGTGTACCAAGTACCTTGTGTACGATGTTATCTCCGCCGAGGAAAGTGAAGTACCCGCCGTAGGCCTTATTGCCGAGGGATTCAAGGACGATGCCAAGTCGGCAGCTTCGAGTCGGTCCATGCCCGGGGCCAGGTGTATACCCACTATCATCCCTCCGGAAGCCACCAAGATGGAAGAAATCGAGGCCGGGGTCGAGGACTGTTTCGAAGATGTTCTCAAGGCGCTGACTTCGCCGTTGACCACGGCGGAAAAATCCTCCGAGGCGAAAAAGGTTGAGGAGGCTCCCCGGATTATCTTTAAGGGAAGCCTGGATGATATCAACCTCTTTTTCTACAGGAGGGGCTGGACCGACGGATTTCCCGTTGTTCCTCCCACCGAAGAAAAAGTTGCCGAAATGCTTACCGGCACTGACCTGCCCCCGGATACTTTGCTGGGGAAACTGCTGCCCCGGCAGGGCAAGGTAACGGTAGAGAAGATAGCCGTCAACGCCGTCATAGCCGGCGCCCTGCCGACCTATCTGCCGGTGATTTTAGCCGCTACACAATTGCTGCTCGATTCCGAGATGGGTTTCCGGGGTTACTGTACCTTCGGGGTGAGTACCGGGTCGTGGGCGCCATTCTGGGTTATCAACGGCCCTATCCGCAATGAAATCAACCTCAATTACAAATCGGGCGTGTTGAGTCCCGGCAATATCGCCAACGCCGCCATCGGGCGCGCCATCGGCCTGGTTATCAAGAATATCGGCGGCGTCCGCAAGGGCATCGAGGACATGGGCGTTATGGGCAATCCCATGAAATACACCATGGTTATGGCCGAGAATGAGGAAGAGAGCCCCTGGGAGCCCTTGCATACGGATTTTGGACTGGACAGGGAAGACAACTCGATAGCGATATCTTTTCCGCAATCGTGGATACAGAACTATCCCCCCGCCAATGAAGCCGACGCCATCCTGCGGTCGCTGCTGAACCACCTGATTCCCGGCATGATGCATACCATCATCTTTCCGCCGGTGCACGCCAGAACGCTGGCCGCGGAAGGCTGGAGCAAGCCGGATATCAAGGAGTTCATCCGGGAGAACGCCCGGATGCCGGCGCCCGGCCGGGCCGTCGAGATAGTGCCGCTAATCAACGACGTCCGTACCCTGCGGGTAATGGTGGCCGGCGGCCCCGGCGCTTTCATCGCCCAGGCGGTCGGCGGCGGCCCCACGCCGGGAAAAGCGGAAATCCGGAAAATAGAGCTTCCGAAGAACTGGGCGAAACTGGTGGC
The DNA here is from genome assembly GCA_034430375.1 of Dehalococcoidales bacterium. Taxonomy (GTDB): domain Bacteria; phylum Chloroflexota; class Dehalococcoidia; order Dehalococcoidales; family RBG-16-60-22; genus W425. Next base: position 6,610 of record DAOUER010000029.1, on the reverse strand, counting down.
CAAGTATAAGAATATCGTCCCGGACCACCTCAGGTATTAGTCACGAGGATTAGCGTTATAATTCCTGCAGGAAGTCGGTAACGGCCTGGCAATACGCCTCGAACTGCTCACGGCGGATGTTATGCCCGGCTCCTTTAATCCGTACCCATCGGAAGGGCTTCTCCGATTTCCAGAGTTCGGCGGCGTGTTTAGCCGTTGCTTCGGATACTATTCCCTCATCGGCGGTGATGAGCAGGGTGGGGCACTTGAGCCCCGGCACCAGTTCTTCATAAGAGCGGAGGTTTATAATCGGTTTGGAAAACAGCGTGGGATCGAATTGCTGCTTGGCCTTCGCCCAGCATAGCCTTTCCTCTTCCGACCAGAGAGGGTTAAGCTTCCGGCCTTCTTCTATAATTTCTTCCAGAGTGAGTTTATTCAATCCAATTAAAGCCTCTCGAAAATCTTCCACCTGGTTGTCTTCCGCGTTTTCTAGTTCGGGAGGTTCCAGTGGACCCCAGGGCGGGTCTTCGAGGATGATGGCTCGCGGTAGAGAAGTGTGCGTCACGGCTATATTCACCGCCGTGTCGGCCCCCATGGAATGTCCCATGATAACGGGTTTACTGATATTCAGTTCCTGTACCAGGGCGACCACCTGGGCGGTATGACGTCCGTAAGTGAATTCCGGATCGAGCCGGTCCGATAGCCCGTGTCCCTGGGCGTCGGGCATAATGACGTCGTATTCCCCGGAGATCTGTTCGGCTACCGGCGTCCAGCAAAGCCCGTTGTCGGTGGCGCCGTGGAGGAGTATGAAGGGCGGCTTATCTCCCCCGGTGCGGTAGTAATGTGTGTTTATCCCGGCGATGTTAACATCGGCCTGGGTGTATTCAAGCATATTTATTTCCTGACTATATCAATAAATTTCTTCGCCCATAAACATCTTTACCCTTACGCCTATTCTAATCAACGGTGACGGTCATCTTATAAACCCATTCGGCTTTCGTGCCGCCTTCCCAGGGCTGGCTGTATTCCATCTGTATCTCCGTCGTTCCCTCGGCGGTGCTCTCAAAGGTCCAGACCTCGGTACCGGCAGCGCCAACCAGGTCGCCTTCCGGCTCTTCAAAATCGTGGTCCTCTTCCTTAACGGCATCATCACCGGTCATGGTATAGTCCCACGAGAATCCCGTAGAGGCATTAGAACACAGCCTGACGGTTATCTTGTCGCCGACGCTGATTTCAAAATCGTTAATGATACTTTTAGGGTTCTCCCCGAAATCTTCACAGGAAACCGAAACCTCAACAAGTTCTGAGGTGACAATACAGGAAAAGAGTGGTAATACCAGAAGAAGTAAGGCGGCCAGGGCTATGATTTTCCTTTTCATAAGAAATCCTCCCGTGAGTTATTACTTAACCTAGCGAATAAAGGATACTCTCTTTGTAGATTACTGTAAACGTTAAGTATGATATTAACTCAGTCCATATTCGGTCCCACCAGCGGCTGGTAACCGGCTGCCAGGTTGACCAGTTCTTGCTGGGCATCTGCATCCAGCGGCTTGAATCGTTGGGCGGCGTCAATAGCCGCTGGCCAGAGTTTCAAATCCCCGGGTAGTACCGCCGAGGTGATATCCTGCGAAAGTGTATACCACAGGCTTTTTTCAATTTCCGCGGCTTCGTCAAAGGGTTCGTACCAGGTCTGGTAGGCATGGGATGCCCGGTCGGGGTTTTCCCAGAGCTGCTTGGCGACCGCTTTTATAGCCAGGACACCGACGTCTTTCTGCTGGGCTGTTTTCAACAGGGGCCGGAAATCGTTCCATTCTTCCGGGTGGGCGGCATGCACCCGGTTTAGCGGAAACATCACGGTATCGAAATCGAACAGGCCGAGAGCCTTATTCTGCACGTCGGGCCGGTGGCCGGTAATGCCGATATATTCCAGTAATCCCTGGTCTCTGGCTTCCAGGACAGCCTCCATAGCGCCCCCGGGGCCGAGGATTGTTTCAACAGTCTCGATGCTGTCCACACCGTGAAACTGGAAGAGGTCGAACCGGTCAACGTTCAGCGTTTCCAGAGAACGCCGGATGCCCTCCGCGGCGGCGGTCTTTTCACGCTCGGCTGTCTTGCAGCCCAAGAAGAATTTCTTACCGTTTCTTTTTATCCATGAACCGATGCGTGTCTCCGCCTGGCCGTATATCGGTGATACGTCTATATGGTTGATGCCGGTTTCAAAGGCCATTTCCAGCGCGGCGTCGGCTTCTTTCTGGCCGGCCTGGAGCAGGGAAAAGCTCCCGAAAGCAATGATGCTGCTCATCTGTCCGGTTCTGCCCAATCTTCTCGTTTCCATTTTCTCCTCCAGCGGGGTTCTCTAGGGGATATATACACAATTTCCCATTTTGTATATCGTTCAGGTGGGGCCTTTGGATATGGCACTCTTGGCGATAGATAAAAATATTCTACTCTCCATATTCTATAAATTCAACGCTAGATTTTCTCCCGTTTCAAAGAATTAAACAAAATAATAGGAAAAATAGAAATAATAATAAAAATTATTTAAAAAAGTATTGACAAAAATAAATATACTGATTATAATAATAAAAATCAGGAGGGTATTATGCAGAATATATTTAATCAATGTCCTGCTTGCGGTGGTCAACTTATTATTACCGAATGTCAATGTACCCGGTGCCGACTCCAGATACGCGGTGAGTTTCATCCGGGGCAGTTGGCGGCTCTTTCCGAAGATGAACTTACCTTCATCCAGGTCTTTCTCTCCGCCCGGGGGAATCTCAGCGAGGTAGAGAGAATACTGGGCATATCCTACCCGACTATTCGTAATAAACTCGATGAAATCAACGAAATACTAAATCTGGGTAATGCCGGCCAGGAACCCTTGCCGCCGGCGGAAAACGGGTCGGGAGAGAAATCTGCTGCCGATTCCCGAAAAAAAATACTGCAGAAGGTAGCCGACGGAGAGATAGCACCGGCCGAAGCTGTCGAAATATTCAATGATACTGCCGGAGAATCTGAATGACGAACGGAATGGAACGTACCTGGCCGGCAGATGCCTTCGACGCCGTCAATATCAGAACCGGCGGAGGTCAGATTATTGTCAGGGGAACCAATGACGACGATTTCAAACTGGAAACGGAGAACTCGAAAAACCAGCATAATGCCCTGACGATAAACCAGAGCGGTCGCTGGTTGCAGCTGTCGACAAGGGCCAGGAACGGCGATTTGAAACTGACGCTCCATTTCCCCCGGAAAAAAATCTGGTTGATAGATTTCGTTACCCGGCAGGCCAGTTTCCGGGCTGAAGATGTCAACGCCTGGCTGCACCTGATGCTCGGTAAGGGTGACGTAGAAGTTGAAAACTGCCGCGGCGCTCTTACCGTAATCTCCGGTAGAGTTGATATTAAAACTAACAATTTTATAGAAACCGAGGTACCCGAAAGGCCACCACAGCCCGATGAAGTGGTGTCCGAGACGAAGGTAACCTCGGCGAAATTCCCGGATTGGGGTAAAGACGACTGGGCCAACTGGGGACTTGATGTAGGAGAAAAGGTACTCCGAAAAATTTTCGACACGTCCGAAAATGCCGGGCAGAAACCTGGAATCAGTTTAAAGGTGGCCAGAGGCGATTTAGACCTTCAGGATATGGAAGCTCGATATTGTGTTATCAGGTCGGCCAAAGGCAATGTAACCATAAATGGCGGGCGTATTTCTGGCCTGGATATCAATATCGCCAAGGGTGATATAGAAGTAGATTCTTGTATTCCTGCCGGTGGATGGAATATCCGCTCCAATCACGGCAACGTGAATATCTCGGTCACGCCGGAGGTGACGGCACGTTTGAACGCCTCGACAAGGGTCGGGAATATCAACTCCAGCGTACCCCTGGTAAAAGTAACCCGTCAGGGACCCGGAGCCTGGCACGGCGGCCGTATGGTTGGAACGATTGGTGTCGTGGCTGATGCCGCCGATAAAGTCCCGGAAATTCGCCTTTCGGCTTTACACGGTGATATCAATATCAGAGTGGGTTCGGCACCGGGGCAATATCCGGTAAAACCTCCCGCTCCCAAGGCTCCCCAACCGCCCCGCCAACCCGCCTGGAAAAAGGTGATTTCCTACAAGACCCCGGCGGAAGTCCTGGAAGCCCTGAGTGAGGGCAAGATAAGCGTTGAGGAAGCCGAAAGCGTACTAGACGATCTGGGATACTGGAAGAAGACTACCTGAGACATCGGGTTAGTGATTTCCTTTCACTACAAGCCTGACTTAAGGAGGAGAAAACATGTACCTGGGAAACTGGACCGAGAAGCTGGCAAGAGTTTGCGCCCGACGTCCCTGGGTGACTATCGGTATCTGGGTAGCGGCTATAGTAGTCGCCTTAGTTCTTAACGTAACCTTGCTGGGTGATGCCCTGGTTACCGATATAAAGCCGACCAATAATCCGGAATCGAGTGAAGCCATGGACGTTATAGAAGAACGACTGGGTATATCCGCGTTCGAAATCCTTGATGAGACAGTTATCGTCCGCTCCAGTGAACTGACCGTGGATGACGCCGGGTTCCAGAGTCATGTGGAGGAGCTTTATGGTGAGTTGATGGCGCTGGGAGAAGAGGTTTTTCTGGGTGGCGCTACTTACTATATGACCGAGGACCCGATGATGGTCTCCACCGACCGTCACAGTACATTTATCGCCTTTACCATGCCCTGGGAGGCCGATAAGGAAATAGACCGGGTATATGAAGTCGGCGACAGCTACGCCACCGGCTCTTTTGAGATATTCTACACCGGGAGTGCCTCTTTCATGGCCGATTCCATGGAACTGGGTGAAAGCTCGATGGTAAGGGGCGAGATGATTGGTATCTCGGCGGCGATAGTCATTCTAGCTATCGTCTTCGGTGCCATCGCCGCCGCTATTCTGCCCATTATTCTGGCGATGGTATCCATAGCCGTTGCCCTCGGTCTGACTGCCCTGGTAGGGCAGGGTATGGAGCTGACCTTTATGATAACCAACATGATTACCATGATGGGCCTGGCGGTGGGAATAGATTACTCCCTCTTTGTGCTGACGCGTTTCCGCGAGGAACGCCAGCGCGGCCGCGATAAAATGGATGCTATCGGTGTGGCCGGGGCTACGGCCAGTCGTGCGGTCTTCTTCAGCGGCCTTACCGTGGTGCTGGCGCTAACCGGTCTGGTAATATTCCCGCTTACCATCTTTATTTCCATGGGTGTCGGCTCTATCCTGGTGGTGTTAATGGCCATCATTGCTGCGCTGACACTGCTGCCGGCGATGTTGGGTCTCCTGGGAGACAAGGTAAACAAATTTAGGATTCCATTCTTACAATCCGCTACTTCCCAGACCTACGAGACGCCCACCGGTTTCTGGGCGTGGATAACCCGGGTAGTAACGAAAGCGCCGGCAGTCAGTCTGGTGCTTGTCGTGGCTATTTTAGCCTGTGCCGCCATCCCGTTTTTTGATAGAGACACCGGTATGTCCGGTATCAGCGGCATACCCGATTATCTCCGGGCGAAACAGGGATACGATGTGTTACAGGAAGAGTTCCATATGGGGATGATGGATTTACCGACACAAATCGTCATCGATGGTAATATTAATGCCGAAACAACCCAGGCCGGGATTAACCGTATACAGACACTCCTCGAGGCCGATAACGCCTTTGCGGGTTCCAGTGTTCGTTCCTACCCGGATATCGATCTGGCGATTATCGATGCCTATGTTTCCGGCGACTCAATGAGTCTGCAATCAATGAACTCGGTGAAGAATTTAAGAAGTGAATTTATACCGCAGGCATTCGAGGATAGTCCCGTACGCGTTCTGGTAACCGGCGAAACGGCCTTCATGGTGGACTTCAACCAGACGACTAATAATTATACCCCGTTCATTTTTGTCTACGTGCTGGCCCTCAGCTTTATTATTCTCCTGCTGGCTTTCCGGTCGGTGGTAATATCAACCACGGCCATCATCATGAACCTGCTATCGGTAGGGGCCGCCTACGGTCTGATTGTGCTGGTCTTCCAGAAAGGAGTCGGCGCTGAATTCTTCGGGTTTATACAGGTCGAGGTTATCGAGACCTGGCTGCCCCTCTTCCTCTTTGCCCTGCTTTTCGGGCTCTCCATGGACTATCATGTATTCCTATTGAGCCGGATGCGTGAACGGTATCAGCAGACTGGCGATAACAACGAATCGGTTTCCTTCGGACTGCGTTCCACCGGCAGGTTGATAACCGGGGCAGCCCTGATAATGGTGGCCGTCTTCGGCGGCTTTGCCCTGGGCGACCTGGTAATGATGCAGCAGATGGGATTCGGGCTGGCGGTGGCCATTTTCCTGGATGCCACCCTGGTACGCTGTGTGTTGGTGCCGGCGACGATGAAGTTGCTGGGGCGACGCAACTGGTACCTGCCCGGCTGGCTGAAATGGATTCCTAATGTCAGCCTGGGAGAGCAACCCGCTGCGAAAAAATAGAAAGACTTCGGATACTTGCGCAGTAGGAAATAACTTTTCAATAAGAAAAGGGGGCTAAAAGGCCCCCTTCTTATTCTCTTTAGTTTATAAGGTGAATTTCTATTGATTACGGCGGGATAATCAAATCCCGGAAATAAACGCTAGGCCGCCAGT
>DAOUER010000028.1:0-19243 GCA_034430375.1 Dehalococcoidales bacterium | reverse complement strand
GGCTCGTAAAAAAGCGGGAGAAGAGAAGACTACAAGAAGCTTCTGAGAAGGAGAAAGAGATTACTAAGTTATGAAATTTAATCGTAGAGACTTCTTAAAGGTATCGCTAGGAACGACAGGGTTTATTTTATTGAATTCTCCCAAGAAAGCCTATGCTCAGGAGTCACCAAATAAATCGAGTAAAGCCGTGCTGGTAGATACTACCAAATGTGTCGGCTGCTGGTGGTGCTACGCCGCTTGTAAGCATACCCACTATTTACCCGAGACTACTAAACCCGATCCCGAAAATCCCCCGGAGCTGAACTCCGATGTCTGGTCAACGCTGGCGACGAGGAAAGAGGGAGAACAATGGCTCTATGCCAAGCGACAGTGCATGCACTGCGAGTATCCCGCCTGCGTTACCGCCTGTCCGGTGGGAGCCCTGCAAAAAACAGCCGAAGGACCGGTTATTTATGATGCTAATAAATGCTTTGGCTGCCGATACTGCATGGTGGCCTGTCCCTTCGGTGTACCGGATTTTGAATGGAACGATCCCACTCCCTGGATCTGTAAGTGTGACTTTTGCGCTGACCGTCTTGCCGAGGGGCTGGAACCGGCCTGTGTGGATGCCTGCACCACGGGTGCTCTAAAATTCGGTAATCGCGATGAACTACTCGCGGAAGCCAGAGAGCGTATCGCGGCCGCGCCGGATAAATATGTAGACCATATTTACGGAGAGAAAGAAGCCGGTGGTACATCATGGTTGTATATTTCCGGGGTTGCCATCGAAGAGATGGGTTTTCCCTCCCTTGATTCGAAACCCGTAACCGTGAATGCCCAACGCGCCATGGGCGCCGTGCCACCGGTACTGCTGGGTGCGGCGGCAACTATGGCGGGAATTTACTGGCTCTGTAAACGGCGGGACAAAATGAGCCGGATTAAAACCACCAAGAAGGAGGCGGCGAAATAATGCAGAAAAAGCGTTCGTTCCCTATTGGTACTTCTATCTTAACTATTTTGGTGATTCTCGGTTTGGCGGTAATGATTCATCGGTTTATCAACGGGCTGGGAGCCATAAGTAATTTGAGCGACGGCCGTCCCTGGGGACTCTGGATTAGCTTTGACCTGTACTGCGGTGTCGCCCTGGCAGCGGGTGGTTTTACGCTGGCCGGTGCTGTCTATATATTACGGCTGGAAAAATATCGTCCCGTGGTCAGACCGGCCATTCTCACCGCCTTCCTCGGGTACACGCTGGTGATACTTGCCCTCCTGGTGGACCTTGGGCAGCCCTGGTATATCTGGCATATCATCATCAACTGGAATGTTCATTCTCCATTATTTGAGGTAGGTATGTGCGTTATGACATATACCGCCGTTCTCGCCCTGGAGTTCAGCCCGGCCGTCTTTGAGGGGTTAAGCCGGAGTAATCTTCCGGCAGTAAAACATATAAATTGGCGCGTTCCCTGGGGGGTTATCAGAGCAATACAGATACCACTGGTAATTGCCGGTGTCGTTCTTTCTACATTACACCAATCTTCACTGGGTTCGATGCTATTGATGATGCCCGCTACCATGCATGCCCTGTGGTACTCCCCGATATTACCGGTTCTCTTCCTCCTATCGGCTATTGCCGTGGGACCGGCAATGGTTGTTTTCGAGTCGGCCTTAAGCACCAGGGTATTCAGCCATAAACTAGATATCGACATACTGGGTGGTCTGGCAAAGATAATTCCATACATCCTGGGGCTATATTTCCTGTTAAAATTTTTTGAACTGATGGCGGTAGGAGAGATAGGGCTTATCTTTACCGCCTACCCGCAGAACCTGCTATGGTGGGGAGAAATCATCATCGGAGTCATTCTACCCATCATTCTCTTATCCTTTCCGGATGTCAGGCAAAGCCATAAAGGCGTCTTCTGGGCATCGGTTCTGGTAATTCTTGGACTGATGTTTAACCGATTCAACGTTAGTATGCTGGCACTGGGCATGCGACCGGGCTATATTTACTTCCCTCACTGGATGGAGTTCGCTGTATCGATAGGGCTGGTGGCTGACGCTTTACTGGTGGTCTGGCTGGCATACCGTTTTCTGCCGATTATCCAGCACGAAGAGGTAGTAGAGGCTAAAGCATCGTGAAAAGGTGGAAATCAATAGGTCATTTTGGTAATAGGATTGTTTATGCTTCTGGTAATAAACGCAAGCTTGTAATCCCCAATTATGTGGATATTTACTTTGAAACAGATAAGAGGGAGGTGTGGTGGCATCCTGATACCGGCGATGGTAGATCAACTAGATTAGATAAGGTAGAACGAAATGAATAGAGTATATTTAAAACCACTTATCATATTTTTACTCCTGGGATTTTGCAGCCTGTTTTATTATTTTGGAGAGTTGGTGGACTGGGCAGCATGGAATGCCCTGCGTACCGACTTCTTTTACGGTATCCATGATATACACCGACTTCTGTTTTTAGCACCTATCGTTTTTGCTGGCTATGTTGCCCGGGTCAAAGGGGCGGTTATCGTAACACTGATTAGCTTCATCATTTTTCTGCCCCGCGCCTTTTTTATCTCCCCCTATCCCGACCCGCTACTGAGAATGGTGCTGTTTGTCCTCTTCGCCGGTGTTATCGGGATACTCGTTGGCATTATACGAAACCAATCGATGGAGTCGCGGAAGATGGAAGCTGGGATAGCCAGCGAGAGAAACAGATTAATCAATATTTTAAACGGATTAGCCGACGGAGTTATTATTACAGATCGGGATTACAGAATCCGGTATATGAATTCAAAAATGGTAGACATCTTTGGTGCTGGCATCGGCTCTACCTGTTATCAGCATCTCCACAGGCTTGGTATGCCATGTCAACAGGAGTGCTGGCTACTAGATGTAATCACTAACGGTAATATCGAGAAATGGCGATGCAGCTTTCCGGATAATAGAATCTGTGAAGTCCTTGCCGCTCCTTATATTGATGCTGATGGTACAGTTTGTCAGATTTCTGTATTCAGGGATATCATATAACAGATGTCTTCTTTAATAATCTGTATAATATCAAGAGGGTTTTCCAAGGTGTTCTTAATGGTATATAATCCACTGGATTTTGATTTAGTGTGAGTAATTAATGGACCTGGAATGGATTATCAGAATAGTACTTTTTGGAATAGCCCACTGGATATTAGCTGGCATTATGTTGCATGATTTAGCATCAAAGAAGAGAGCTTTCGGTGGACACAAGGCGCCGTGGGCAATCGTGATTATTATTCTCCCCTGCTTCGGTTCTCTGGTATATCTGGCATTTCATCCTCAAATATTTTATTCTAATTAATTTTAAAAAGACCCGCATTTTAAAGCTTCATCTTTTTAAGACTTGATTTCTTCTTGCCACATACTTGACTGCAAATAGGTAGCCAGGTTCACGTTATTGTTGGTTATTTTAAGCTTTCTTCGTATATTTTCACGATGGCGGTTGATGGTGGCTGAGGATACCCCTCTTGTCCGGGCTATTTCCTTGGTCCTCAATCCATTACGAATCATGTTACAGATTGTGATTTCCGTCGGTGTCAGAGAATGGTATGAGTTCGACAGATGCCGTACAAACTGCGATGTAATCTCCTCCAGATTTGTCTTGAGCATTTCAACATATTTACTCTGTGTTTGAGGGATTTCCAAAGCCAGGGCTAATAAGATAGGCATCAGGACTTTATCGACGTTCGTTTTGATATTCCTGTAAATTTCATTTTTTTCTTCTTCTATTCTGGTCAAGACCGTTCGAAGAGCCGCGTTCGATTCCTGTAGGGCTTTCCGCTCCAGGCTAAGTTGTTTATTTATATCCTGTAATTCCATTTCGGCAGAAACACGTGTCGCAATGGTCCCAATCTGGTCCGCCAAGGCATCTAGTAAGGCACGTTCTTCCGCCAGGAAAGGCCCTTCATCGGCAGGCGGACGTTCTTCCAGATAGAATATAGCTACTTCACCTACCGGCTCACTATAAATGTAAATCCGTGAAGATTGCCGCCATTCCATGACTTTAAAACCCTCGCTCTTGTATGTGTTTTCCCTAAAAGTAATTTTTGCGCAGGTAATATCCGGATACTGCCATGAATAGGGTAAAAAGTTGACCAGTTCTTCCAGCAGATTGTCGAGTGAATTAAAATGACGTTCAGCCAGCTGTGATACCCCGTAGAGACAGTTCAGCTCTTTTATACGTTCGTGGAGTGCGCTTTCAACTTTCGGTTGCTCGGTTTCGTCGTTAAATGGAATCCGCCAGAGCCGGGGCAGTTCTGTATTGGGGAATTTTATATCATTAATATTCTCAATTTCTTTTGATATATCCTTCTTTTTAGTCATAAGAACTTCCTTTTTGCCTATTTGATATGGGTATTATACTGGCACTAATATATTACAATTAATACCCACATATTCTATGCAATATACCAGTATTTATTCCGTATTTATTAGCCTCAGATTACCCTATACAATAAGGAAAGTCAACCTTTATACCTTATTCAGATTTCTAAGGAGGTTTCCATGAAATCACTACAACTGGAATCTATATTAAAAGGGCGCAGCAGCCAGCCGCATCAGTTGATAGAAGTATTGCAGGATGTACAGGAAAATTATGGATATATACCTGAAGAAGCCATGAGAGAGATATCCAAGCGTCTGGGCGTACCCCTCATTGAGGTCTACCGGGTGGCATCTTTTTACAAGGCCTTTAAACTTAAACCGAGCGGGAAATACGTGGTAACTATATGTAACGGCACCGCCTGTCATGTACGTGGTGCCAACCTTCTTTTAGACCAGGCTGTAAGCCAGTTGGGAATAAATCCCGGTGAAGTAACCGATGACGGCCTGTTTTCTATTGAACATGTTAATTGCCTTGGTGCATGTGCGCTAGGTCCGATTGCCTCTGAAAATGGAAACCTCGGTCACCACATGACCCCTGCCAAGCTCAGGAAATTCATAGATTCGATTCGCCTTAAAGAAAGAGAGGAGGTTCAAAATGCCTCGCCTCAACACTAAAGAAGACCTGGAGATTATGGGGAAGCAGCTTCTCTTCGATAGAGGGAAGGTAAATAAGACGCTTATAATATGCGGAGGGACAGGATGTAAGGCATCAAGGAGCCAAGAAGTTATTGACGCGATAAATCAAGAACTACTTATGCAGGAAATGGATTCTGAAGTCCATTTACGCGTAACGGGATGCCACGGTTTCTGTGAGCAAGGTCCTATAGCCGTCATAGAACCGGGAAACATTTTTTACTGCCACATAACAGCCGATGATGCTCGTGATATCGTTACCAAAACTCTCAAGAATGGCGAGGTCATCGATAGGTTACTTTATACTGACCCTGTTTCCGGTAAAAAAATTCGTACAGAGTCGGAGATTCCTTTCTACCAGGCACAGGACCGTCAACTACTTTTTCAGAATAGAGAAGTTAATCCACGCTCAATAGAGGATTATATCGCTATCGGTGGTTTTTCCGCGCTGGCCAAGGCTATCGACAGTTTGGCTCCCGAGGAAATAATCCGGAGTATCAAGACGTCAGGTTTACGAGGCCGTGGTGGGGGTGGGTTCGCTACAGGGCGTAAGTGGGATGAGTGTAGAGAAGCTCCCAGTGACGAGAAATATGTCATTTGTAATGCGGATGAAGGCGACCCCGGTGCGTATATGGACCGTTGCCTACTGGAAGGTAATCCTTATCTGGTCCTGGAGGGTATGCTAATTGGCGCCTACGCCGTCGGCGCCACAAAGGGCTATATCTATGTCCGCAATGAATATCCTCTGGCGGTAAAGCATGCTCGAAATGCTGTACAGCAGGCCAGAAAACTCGGTATCCTTGGTGAAGATATCCTGGGTTCGTCTTTTTCATGCGACGTTGAAGTAGCCAGGGGTGGTGGGGCCTTCGTCTGCGGGGAATCGACGGCGCTCATGGCCTCGCTGGAGGGCAAGGTAGGAGAGCCGCGACCCAAAGACGTACATACCGTCGTTGATGGTCTCTGGCATAAGCCGACGACCCTAAACAACGTCGAAACATGGGCTAATATCCCCTCGATAATACTTAACGGTGCCAACTGGTTTGCTTCTAAAGGAACCAAAGGGAGTAAAGGAACAAAAATACTGGCTCTCACCGGTCGTATCAAAAACACCGGACTTGTCGAAGTTGCCATGGGTACGACGATACGACATATCGTCTTCGATATCGGCGGTGGAGCCACCAACGGTAAAGCAATTAAAGCGGTCCAAACCGGCGGCCCGTCTGGCGGTTGCCTGCCCATCGATAAATTCGACCTGCCGGTAGACTTCGACGTGCTTTACGAGGCGGGTTCCATGGTGGGCTCCGGTGGCATGGTGGTCATGGACGAGAGTTCCTGCATGGTAGACGTGGCTAAATACTTCCTGACGTTTTTGCAGGATGAGTCGTGTGGTAAATGTGTCCCCTGCCGTCTGGGAATCGACCGCATGCTTGAGATTGTCACTGATATCACCGAAGGTCGCGGTACACTCGAACAACTCGACCTTCTCGAAGAATTAGCTGACACGGTTACTCAAACAGCGCTTTGCGGGTTGGGAAAGACCGCAGCCAATCCAGTGCTTTCCACGTTACGCTATTTCCGCGATGAATACAAAGCTCACATTACGGATAACAAGTGTCCTGCCGGTGTATGCAAGGCGCTAATCGAGTATTCCATCGATCCGGAGAAATGTACCGGCTGTGGGACCTGCAAGCGGGCCTGCATACACAGTGCCATAAGTGGTGAGAAAAAAGAAGTACATGTAATAAATACCGAGTTGTGCCAGAAATGCGGTATTTGTATGAGTGAGTGTAAGTTCGAAGCAATTCAGATAAGTTAACGAGGTGAAACATGTTGCATTATGTAACCATTAACATCGATGGTGCTGACATTAAAGCTCCCAAGGGGTCAAGTGTGCTTGAAGTGGCTATAGAATATGGCATCTGTATTCCTCACCTATGTCATGTGCCGGGTCTTTCGGATATCGGCGCATGCCGACTTTGTATTGTCGAGAACGTTACCAATGGCCGTGCAGCAGTAACTACTTCCTGTACGCTGAAAGTGCAGGAGGGTATGACAATCCGGAGCAATACGGATAGAATCAAGAGGCTCCGTCACAATATTGCCGAGCTGCTGGTTGCCCAGGCACCCAATTCTCGGGCTATCCAGGATATCGCCGTCCGCTGCGGTGTAAAGAAAGTACGCTATCCTTTCAGAAATGATAACTGTGTTTTATGCGGTCGTTGTGTACGTGCTTGTGCCGAACTATGGCATGCTAACGCCCTTGGCTTTGTTGGACGAGGCAAAGAAAGACATGTAGAACGTCCACTCAACATGCGTGAGGAATTCTGCAAGGGATGTGATTACTGCATTCAGCTTTGCCCCATGACAATTACGCCATGTGACGGTCCCATGAAAACCGGGGAAGAATACCTGTGCGGTAAATGCGAATCGCAACTTATGATAACTGAAGAAGTCCCGGATAGTTGTGCATGGTGCCGGTTAGGCGAAGGCTTTAACTGCGGACGCTATGCCGGGTTAAAGGCAGTGAGATAAAGAGATACGACCTTTATAGAACAGACGTATTCTGGAAGATATATTAACTAGAAGAGACCCTATATGGAACAGGCTGCCGAATCGGACTCAGAAAGAATAATAATATCCATCCTGATAATATTAAGCGAAGGTTCCTGAAATCATTCGTAAACGAGATAGTCGTTGTTGATGGAATGGTTACTATAGACTATACACTGCCCATGCCGCCGGATAATTCTGAAGAGGAAAAGCCATCAGTTCTACCTTGATATATTTAGCTCAGGAGGTTTAAAACTTGGATGAAGTCATCGGAGGTGGTTACCCATCCGAAAACCTCGGTGACATTCCATATGGTTGCCTTCTGGGTGAATTCAGGGCCAAGATTGCCACAGCCGTCACTTACCAACACAGGAAAGTACTCATGGAAATAGGCATCTCTTAACGTTGACTCGACACAAACATTGGTGACAAGACCAAGAAAAATCAGGTACTTTATACTTTGTGCCTTCAGGATTTCATCAAGATTAGTGTTTACAAAGCCGCTGTACCGGCTTTTATTAATGACGATATCTCCCGGCTGATGCTTAAGCTCGTCAATTATCTCCCAATCCCAGGTACCGTTGATGAGAAATCGCCCCTTCAATTCCGGGTTTTCGCGCATAGCTATTAAACCCGCTTCTTTCCAGTAGTTAGGTGATTCGGTTCCGCCGGCATCGGAAAGGTCGGCACTGTAGGTCATCCTGAGAAAGACGACCTTTATCCCCTTGCGGCGCGATACGTTGATTAATTGCTTATCAACTTTAATAACACGCTTTACCTTCTCTTCATCAAGTGTTCCCAGAGCGTCAAACAGCCCTTCCTTTTTACAGAAAGCGTTTTGCATGTCAACGACGATTAAGGCCGTCCTCTCAATATCCAGCTTAATCGGTTCAGGCTTGGCCGGAACAACCAATTCCATGATTCCTAGCCCCCGTAACAACTCGTACTAAAGTCTATTCCCTTTAGGATATCGTGCCAATTATCAGGTGTATATTTTCCGGCGGTGTATTTGACGGCACTTCCCAGTCTGTGGTCAGAAAGACTCCCGGAGCGATGTCTCCCTTGAAATGTGTTTCTACATATCGCTGTGCTTCTTCTTTTTTACCGGTTAAGAGATGAGAAGGAATAGCTTTCCCCAGAACACAGGAGCGTCCGCCCCTTAGTTCATTCCAGGTATTTAAGTCAATCTCCGCAGCGACTATCCCGTCGAATCCGAGGTCTATCAGGTTAGATAAACTATCCGGTGATGATTTTCCGGGTAGAAGAACTGAATAGGCGTTATAAAACCGGACTGTGTTTACGATGGGCGAGAGAGTCGATATTAACCAGGAAAGATGTTCCTCCGGGAAAGAGGCTATTACTTTATCGACAATCACGATAATATCCGGTTGCAACTGACAGTAAAGTTGGACTACCTTCAGCAGAAATGCTGCGGTGGCCTCGATAGCCTTCATGACCTCCTCCGGTCTTTCTGCAAAATCCTTCCCCGGGTCTCTACCGGTTAGGCCGGCCGTTATCGATAAAGGACCATTTACTACCGCGGCCATGGCCAGGTCTGTTCCGGAGACCATGTTGATACGCCGTAGGGACTCGACAATCGTACCGATTCTCCCCGTTTTACCGGCATTTTCTACACTGATATCCTTGAGGTTTCCAAAATCAAAATCCGGAATAGGGCCTGCGGAAGGTGCTTCATAATCGCCTTTCCAGTTGACGGTGCAGCCGCATATCTCCATTTCCAGTGAAGGATCAAAGCTACTGATGATGGCGTCATACCTGTATAATCTTCGGGTGTTTTGAAGGCACTTTACATATTGAGTTGGTTCATCAAATATCCTTCGTAAAGGTATTTGTTCCAACCTGGCAGCATGGGTGAATATCCAGGGAATAAAGGGTAACCGCGGCAAATCAGCCGATTCAAATACTCCCCTGACCAGTTTCTTAGAAGTAATTTCTTTTACCATATTTCATATACTGAATCGGTTACATTCTTATAATCTCTCTGGTTTTCTTACCATCCGGCCATGACCCATAGTAGTCCAGGATATCTTCGGGAGGATGTAGCCCGGACCATTCCTTCTCGAACTCCGCCCAGGTCATACCGCGTGATTTTCTATTCTCTCTCTCCTCCTGGCGAAGCTGTTCTGTTTTTTCATTATCCAATTCCAGAGTTGCCGGGTCATAAGCTATATGATATACATTCTCGGCTGTCCAATGCGAGATGATTTCTCTCCTTAAGTCATCGATAACCTTCTCGGGGTCCCTCTCCAGCACGTCGCCGTAACCGCCGCCTCCCCCACTCATGACAACCCAGAGATCTCCGTTTTCCATTACATGCGTCTTCTTAAACATACTGCCTATCTCGTAATCACCCTCGATAGTTCTTTCCGTAATCAGTTGCATCGCACTCGAAGGCAGGTCCTTGTCACCGCGTTTCATTTTCTCCCATATATTGGTATGGAATACTTCAATCCCCGGAATCGTTGGCGGTGAATAACCCCCGAATAATCCCATACAGTTGCGTACTTTACTCCCTTTCACATGACTGTTATAGAGGGCCCAGGGCACATAATTGACAACGTGGACAATCTCGGTACCGGCGCCGCCGCGATACTTACCGAAGCCGCAACTGTCCTTGTTCAGTTTGGCCAGTAAATTAAAGAACTGGTACTCGGTCTCGATGTCCTCGATGTCTGGAGTCCTACCTGTTGGACAATGCGAGAAGCCAAAGGCATCGACACCATCCATGTCCGACCTGGCCCCGTGTCCCTCGGAATTCAGACCGTAAGCGAGAAAGTCGGCAATAGGAACGCCCCACTGATTCTCCCCGGACACCAGAACACCCACACCGGTATTGCCGATAGCCGCCCCCACCAGCTCCCGCTGAGGGCTATCGAACATCAGTTTGCTCATTAATATGGTGCCCAGCGTCATAGCGCCGTGACATGAAGGCGCGCTGTTACTCTGAGCGGCTTCAAAATGAGGATTGAACATACAGCCCTCGGGGACTATCCACTCCATAGGAGCCAGCACCCCGGCTGAGGCCGGCAGGTCATTAAAGGAGTAAGACATCAAATGAATGGCAACATTGGCTGCCAGGGCATGTGGCATACAGTGTTGCGGGCTATCAGTCTCGGGTGATGTACCGGTGAAGTCCCAGATAAGCTGGTCTCCCTTTTTATGCAGGGTGAGGAAATTACGTACCAGCTTGTGCTGCTCGCCGACGATATCCATAAAGGTTACGGCCCGGTAGGTGCCGTCATTCCATTCCCTGATTCTCCTCCGGGTTCCCTGCTCCGTTTCCATGATTGTCCGGCGAAAGAGCCCTTTAATGAAGTCGTTACCCTTTTCCTGGGCTAAGGACACAAGCCGGGTACGCAGGCGGTCGGCCGCACTTAGCCGGGCTTTCATGTCGATGGCCTGCATACGCGGTGCCCGGGACATCAGATTAACGCACATCTCCACCAGGTCTTCACGGAGTTGGAAATTTTCGCCTATCTTAATCGGTGACAGCAGCATACCCTCATCGTGTCTCGTTTTAGCGGTAAGCGGCATCCCGCCCGGCTCACGGGCGCCGGTCTCCGGCTGGTGTACCGCCGCATTCGTCCAGGCGATGAGCTCACCATCGTTAAAAACGGGCATGACCACAATCTGGTCGCAGTTGTGTATGCCTCCGTAGAGAGGATCGGAGGCATAAAAAATATCACCGTCTTTAACGCCCACCGTGGGTTCATCCATCCAGGTATCGGCAACGAACTTTATCGGGAGTTGGCCGACGATGGCATGCAGGTAGGTGCCGCACCAGGCGGCCACCATGTTACCCGTCGGCGTATAGATACCGGTAACCAGGTCCCCGGAGCGAAGCATGCTGCTTACGCCCAGCTTAATAAATACCTCCTTGGACTCGAGGAGGAAGTTGTTCAGCTTTTCCGTATATATTTCATAGTCGCCGGGTTGCAGCAACTTCATGCATTCCAGTTCTTCATCCGTGGGTGGACTGGGCTTGATCCATTCCAGTAGCTTGCGCGGGTCCGGCCTCATATTATCCTCCCTTTTTCTATTTCATATCCAGTATAAAATTGTGATATTTGTCAACGGAAAGCTTCATTACCGAGGGAAGGACAATGGTGGTATCCTCAGCTTCGATGATAGCCTCTCCGTCGATTATATTGCCGTGTTTCAGCAGCTTAGCCTCGTAGATTGGCGTGGGACGGAAGGCACCGTATTCCGCCCAGTAGGCATCTCGCTTGCCCTTGAGTGCATCCTTGTCCGGCGTCTCCTTGCCCAGGGGATAGGTTGGGAGCTTGGGCTTGGGATAGTCCACCGTGGCACGCAGTATCAGGTTGAGTACATCGACGCCACCCTGAGGATAGGCCGATATACGGTTATAGACACGGCAGTATTCATCCTCAAAAGCTTTATACACCGCCTTTACATCAACCTCGCTGTTGATAAATATAAGCGGCGACATGAAACGGAGAATATTTAGCTGACCGCCATACTTGGCTTCTATCTCAAGGCCAAATTTAATGGAATCAACGGAGAAACCCTCATTGGTGATGTCTTTGACGGCTCTCTCCTGCAGACTTTTTATTACGTTATTGAAAACATCGTAATCCTCAAAACAATTCTGTGTCATCGGGGCCAGAAGAGGAACGCGCAGCGACTGCTCATACAGGTGCAGGATATCCATTGTACTCGAGCCGAAGGCGCAGAACACCGGTGAGAACGGGAAGACTACAATCTTGTTTATACCGGCATACGGCCCGTAGTTACAGCAGTGAGTCGGTCCGGCCCCGCCAAAGGCAAACAGAATAAAGTCGCTGGGTTTGTAACCCCTCAGGAACGTCTCTTTGGCTATCGTATCTCCCATGTTGGCATCAACAATTTTCTTTATCAGGAGAGCCGCTTCTTCCACCTCGATACCTAGAGGACTGGCAATCTTATCCCGGATGACTGATGCCGCCCTTGCTTTGTCAAGCCTCATACGCCCGCCGTGATAATAGTCGGGATTAATATAACCCAGTACTATGTCGGCATCAGTAACGGTAGGTTCGGTTCCTCCCAGGTTATAAGCGGCCGGTCCCGGCATGGAACCGGCACCCTGGGGTCCTACCTCCAGTCGATTACCCATCACCTGGTTCAGCCAGGCGATAGAGCCGCCGCCGGCACCTATCGACCTCGTCTCCAGAACCGTCATGTCTACCCACCAGCGGTCGATAAGGGGATGGTACTGATAGAACCGGCTGCTCCCAGCCACCACCAGACCCAGGTCGAAGCTGGTGCCGCCCATGTCACTGACGACGATATTATCGTAGCCCAGTATCTTACCGACGTAAGCGCCGCCGATAAGTCCGGCCACCGGTCCACCGTTGAATGTCTGGATGGCAGCCGTACGAAAGACTTCAGCCATACCGCCGCTGTTGTGCACCATCATGATAACCTTATCGTAGCCGGAGTTTCGGAGTTCGTCACCCGTGCCTGAAATCTGCTCCCACATGGAGTAATGCAGGTATGCATTGAGTATCGTCGTCACCGTACGTGTGTATTCATTTTGTTTCGGCGTTACCTGCGATGAGAGTACAACCGGCATAGCTCCCAGATAAAAATCGGGGTATTCGCTTCTTATAATTTCAGCAATTCGCCTTTCATGTTCTGGATTGGCATAGGAGAAGAGCAAACTGACCACAAAGCCTCTGGCTCCCTTGTCCGCTAGATACTGTAACTTTTCAAGGAAGTCTTCTTCATCCAGCGGTCTGATTATCTCACCCTTGGAATTGATCCTTTCCTTGACGCCGACTGTCATCTCTCTTGATATGATTGGCTCGGGCTTGACGATACGGGCCAGATTCCTGATTTCCCGGAATGTCATCTGGTCCGTCCATGACGCACCTTTACCGATGGGTACAATATCCTCGAAACCCTCGGTAGTAATCAGCGCCAGTCTGGGGCCGGTCCTCTGTAACAGGGTGTTCATAGCAATGGTGGTGGAATACCTGACGACCTCGGTATCGCGCAATAGCTCTTCAACGGATATATTGAGCATAGCCGCCGCATCACTTACCGCTCGAATAAAGCCGACAGAAAGATTATAACCGGTAGTGGGTGTCTTGGTAAATACCGTCTTGCCGTCATAACTCAAGAACAGGTCGGTAAATGTCCCGCCAATATCAACATCGAGAGAAAACTTCATCATTTCACCCGCCTTGCTGCTTATTAATGTCAGTCCCAGTTGAAAGGCTTTTCTCCTTCAACTTATCTATATCCAGTTCAATATCATGGGTAACCGGGTGCCCTGGTGGCAGCATTTCATTTTCAACCATAACACCGCAGTTGGGGCAGTAAAATTCAACCAGCATTACCCATTCCGGGTCAGGGGCAAAACTGAAAGGTCCGGATATCGGGGAGTTGTATATTGTCGCCGGATCTTTTCTCGCATATACCAGGCATCCTTTCTTGTAGTTTTCTCTAGCGGAGATAAGTTCATATCCACAGCGATTACAACACCAGAGCTCTTTTTCCATATCTATGTCCAGATATTCGGTTATTTGTCTCTTAGTACCCACTATTTCCTCCTTCTCAAGCCTGCTCTATAACACCGCTTAGTAGAGTATCAACGGTATATTTCTTGCCCTTGGGAATCAATATCGTCGTACTATCACTCTCAACGATGGCCGGTCCTGAAATTACATTGCCGCACTCAAGATTGACTTGTCCATAGATTGCAGTTTGTAAGTAACCATCTTTCCAGCCTACACTTCTATGTCCTTTAGATGCTCCCTCCGGATTCCCACCAATCCAGTCGTAGGTGGGTAATTCCGGATGCGCCGCTGGACTGGTAGCTCGCAACCTGAAACCAGTCATATTAAGTTCTTCCGCCTCAATTCTGTCGTTTTGCCTGGCAAAGGCATCGAAGAGTCCATCTATGTCTTTATTTCCTTTAATAATTGATGCAGGAC
The DNA here is from genome assembly GCA_034430375.1 of Dehalococcoidales bacterium. GTDB lineage: Bacteria > Chloroflexota > Dehalococcoidia > Dehalococcoidales > RBG-16-60-22 > W425. The sequence goes on along the minus strand of DAOUER010000028.1, from coordinate 4,712 downwards.
ATTCAAGCACGATGGGGTTGGTGTCTGAATCTAGCTCTAGTTCAAGGGATAAAGACACCTTGTCTGGCGGGAACCCCTCTCCCCTCATGTCACGCAGTGCCGAATTCGTCAGACTTTTCAGCGTATCGTTGTACTCCTGTATTTGTGATTGACCCAACCGTCGCCTGAGAGATATTCTCGAAAGAGCCTCATAGGAATGGAGAACATCGGCACATGAGGAACCAAAAGCACTGAATACAGAACTAAACTGGGAGCAGTAAACCTTGGGTATACCCACCTTATCGGCAACACCGCAGCAGTATAACCCCCCCGCACCGCCATAAGAGAACAGCACGAAATCGTCCGGTTTGTACCCTTTTTCTTGTATTAATGTACTGATAACCCGAGCACAAATATCCTCCATAGCTTCGGTAATCAGCCCGCCGCATTCTTCCACAGGAAGGTCTAACGGTTCAGCCACCTTTTTTTCAATTACTTCCAGAGCAATGCCGGTATCGAGGCGTCTCCTGCCGCCCAGAAAATAGTCAGGATCGAGGTAGCCGAGAGTAACACAGGCATCTGTAGCTGTTGCTTCTGTACCACCGAGTCCGTAGCAGGCGGGACCGGGTACGGCTCCGGCGCTATCCGGTCCTACCTGTACTCCTTTTCCATTTCTCGGTCTGGCTATTGAGCCGCCACCGGCAGCTGCCGCATATACCTCGATTGCCCGCAGTTTGACGGGTATTCCCTCCACCAGCGTTGTACGCTTATAACCATGCTGTCCGTTAATCACCAAGCCTATATCAGCACTCGTTCCACCGATGTCCATACTAACGATATACGGCAGGTCGTACTTCTTGCTCATAAAAGTAGTACCGAGTACTCCGGCGGAAGGCCCGGAATTATATGTCATAACCGCGGTTGTCTTGGCAACTCTGCTAACACCGTTATCGGAATGAACGACTAGAAGTGGCTTTCGGTATCCACGGTTTCTTACGTCATCTTCGGCCTTATATAGGAATCGGACCATATCCGGATGAAAATAGGCATTTAACAGGGCGACATTAGTTCTCGATGCATCATCATTGGCGGTGCTTACCTCGCTGGAAAGGAGTAATGGTACTGCCCCGAGGTAATGCTTGGGATAGTCATCGTCACCTATCTGTCTAACCTTTAGTTCGTTGGTGGGATCTATATGGGCATTTTGAAGACTGACTACAATAATCCTGGCACCGCGCCCTAGAAGATTCCGCATTGCCAACCTTACTTGCTCTATATCTAGATTAGCCTTACCAGTCTGTTCATCAATACCAACAACCATCTCAGATGGAATGATGAAATCAAGGGCTGGACTCTTAGCGGTTGATGAATAAAGGCTATTTTCAAAGCCCTTGGTGACAATTAATCCCAGGCGCGGGCCTGACCTCTGTATCAGCGTATTGGTAGCATGTGTCGTAGAAAATCTTAATACCTCTGTTTCATGGAGCAACTGAGAAACGGTGACCCCGAATTTTTTAGCACCATCTTCTATACATTTAAGAAAACATACCGATAAATCGTGGGGGGTGGTATCTACCTTCACCCATTCAATTCTTGCATCTCCCGTAAAGAATCCATCCGTGAAAGTCCCACCGTTGTCAATGTCAATAATGAATTTCATATTAGACCACCCTGCAGTTAATCGTCTAATATTTATAAAACTTTCTGATGGTACATGTCAATTAAAATCAGGATACAATCTTTGGTGATTTTCCTTCCGCTTTATTTAACTGTGCGAAATTCGTTATTAACTTTCGAGATCAAGTTCAGCCATGTTGATATCAGCCCATCCTGTAATCCTCTTTAATTTCATTATTTACTTGCCTGCCTTTCCTGTAAATTGTCCGGCAGTCAAGTAGAAGTGCTGATACCCGACAAGATTTCTTATCGAATCAGGGTATCACTTTCGGTTAAAAAGTAAAACCACCCAATTTCTCGGGTGGTTTTCTCTAGTTACAAATTAGCTTCAATTAAGTAGGCCGTGCAGGTCTCGAACCTGTGACACCCTGATTAAAAGTCATGGAGTGTTAGTTTAGGCACGAAAGGAGGTGAAAACAGTATTTTCGACACCCTGATTCGCTTTGACACCCTGACTTGTTTTAACACCCTGATTTTTCAAGCGCTGGGTCTGAACCGACTAAATACATTAATGGAGGTTAGATCTAACATGACAACTCATGTAAATACCCCGGAAAAGGCACATAAGCTAAATGAACTTATAGAATACTACGAGGTTTGTAACAAAGCCGAAGGTAAAAGTCCAAAAACCATATCCTGGTACTCAGCAAACTTAAAGAGCTTCCGTAATTACCTTAAAAACAGGCATCTTCCTGATTCACTAGACAGTATTGATACAAAACTACTCCGTGAATACGTCCTCTATCTACTGAAGAAGACAAGGTATGAAAATCATCCCTATACACCGCCGAAGACAGAGCTCCTATCAACGGCAACTATTCATGGCCATGTCAGAACCCTACGAGCTTTCTTTAACTGGTTAGTAGTAGAAGGACTGGCTCAAAACAACCCCGTTAAAGATTTGAAGCCGCCAAAGGTTACCAGGAAAGTAGTCTCTACGCTGTCAGATCAAGAAATAGGGGCCATACTCAACACTTTTAGTACATCACCCTCTGATGCCAGGAATCAGACCCTCTTCATGATTCTACTGGATACTGGGCTAAGGATAGGCGAACTTGTCAATCTCAAGGTGGATAATGTTCATGTGGATGAGGGATACCTTAAGGTGATGGGTAAAGGGAAAAAGGAGCGTATTGTACCCATTGGAAATAATGCACAAAAAGCATTGCAGCGCTACTTGTTCCGGTTCAGGCCAAAACCGATTAATCCAGTTATCGACAATGTGTTCCTATCTACTAGTAACAAAGCTATAACCGAGAACAGTATGAAGCTGATGTTTACCCGGCTGTCTCAGAGATCGGGAGTTTGCAGACTTCACGCGCACCTATGCAGACATACGTTTGCTACGAGATTCCTGATTAATGGTGGTGATGTATTTACTCTGCAGCAGATATTAGGCCACTCCACCCTGGAGATGGTGAGGCACTATGTGAACTTAGCATCAAGCCATATAGCGATACAGCACCAGAAGTATTCACCATTAGATCGATTAAATCTACAGGGATAACTACAGTCAAAAGGGAGTTATAGTTGATATTACTATAGCTCCCTTTTATTTCATATTGAACAATTTAAGCTATTGTGTAACTAAAAAAGGTTGGATTTTTAAAGAGCCATACAATTACTCCTAAAACGGTTGACAAAGATTAATCCACAAGTTATGACTTTGATAAAAGCAGCCAAGGTTCGGTTAAATAATTGATCCATTGGATTTTGTTTTATATTATCTTGAGTGAAATTATTGAGAGGTAAGCTTTGAATGCAAATTCAAATTATTTTTCCTTGGGCATGCTCCTAAATATACAGCAATAACCTCGTAATTCATGATAACATAGAGGGCGGTCAAGGCTTTAAGGATGCCCCGGGTGTAACGGAGTAGTCTGCGTCGGTGTCGGTAATTTGCATGATTGTAGCACAGTATTTTAGGCTTTTTATACTAACGTATGAAATAATAATCTTGGAAGGAGTATGTAATGAATGTAAAGGAATTGGAAGCAAGGATAAAGAATCTCGAAGACCAGGTCAAGATCTTACAGGACATTGAGGAGATAAAAAAACTGCAAAGGGCATACGGTTATTACCTCGAACATGGGATGGCTGATGACTTGCTCGACTTGTTTTCCGATAGTCCCGAGGCTACCCTGCTGATAGCTTTAGGGGAGTTCCGAGGGAAGGAGAGCATGAACAGGTTCTTTTCGAAGATGGACCGGAGTAATCCGGAGTTTCTGCACCAGGTAATGCAGCTCTCTGGAATTGTTGACGTAGCCCCGGACGGTAAAACGGCCCAAGGGAGATGGTACGGCTTCGGGCCTAATGCTTTAATCAAAGAAGGAGGCGTCACGGAGGGGTGGATGAACGGGGTATACGAAAATGACTATGTAAAAGAAGATGGTAAATGGAAGATTATGAAGATTCACTGGTGTATAATTTTCAATGCACCATTCAAGGAAGGTTGGGTGGACCCGTCAAGGCTAGTTGAAATTAGAAAAGAGGACTTATCAGGACTAGGAAAAAGTTATATACCCGATGGGCCTTCCGAGAATACGGCATATCCGTCCGGATTTATCTGCCCCTTCCATTTCGAAAATCCTGTGAGCGGTAGAAACACTATTCCCGAAAGATAATGCTAAGATGTTTTTATCATGAAATCGTTTGACTTTAAGTTCTGATGGAGGTGCAAATTGCCTAAGAACAAGAATTCTGAATCTGCGATAGCAAATGCCGGGAAATCAGAATGGATAGATGTCAGTGGATGGGCTATGTAATGGTCCTTTCGAATGGCGAGGTGAACCCCTGCATGCTGCTCCAGGTTGACCTGGGTAATATCAGGGAGCGAAGCATAAAGTCTATATGGGAAAGCTCACCGATACTTGCCAAACTACGTCAGAGAGACCTGCTCACGGGTGAGTGTGGTCTCTGCCAGTATAAACTTACCTGCTCTGGCTGCCGGGGCAGGGCTTACGAAGAAACCGGCGATATGATGGCGACCGACCCCGGTTGCTGGCTGGCTTAGAATTGAACTATTGATAGTACTTAAAGTATTTATGACAATGACT
>DAOUER010000027.1:0-9952 GCA_034430375.1 Dehalococcoidales bacterium | reverse complement strand
TATATCGACACCGCCTACCTCTACCACATGGGCAACAGTGAAAAACTCGTCGGTAAAGCCCTTAAGGGCGGCTACCGCGATAAGGTAAAAGTAGCTACAAAGATGCCGGCCAGAATGATTGAAAAGGCGGAGGACTTCGACCGGATTCTCGATGAGCAGCTGGCAAAGCTGGAAATCGACCAGATAGATTTCTACCTGCTGCACGGTCTGAGTAAAGATAGTTGGTACAAGGTCAGGGACTTCGACGTTCTAAACTGGGCGGAAAAGCAGATGGCCGCCGGAAAAATCGGCCGGCTCGGTTTTTCTTTCCACGACGAATACGATGTTTTCAAAGAAATCGTTGACGCCTACGATAACTGGGTGCTTTCCCAGGTTTTATACAACTTCATGGACGTAAACGAGCAGGCCAGCCGGAAAGGCGTCGAGTACGCCGCCGGCAAAGGCATCGCGGTGGTCGTCATGGAACCCCTGCGGGGCGGACTACTCACTAAAGATCCCCCTCCGGATGTCGTCACCGCGACATGGGCCAAGGCCGAAAAGCAGCGTAAGCCGGTGGAATGGGCTTTCCAGTGGCTGTGGGACCAACCGGAAGTGACCATGACTCTCAGCGGTATGAGCACCATGGAGCAGGTAGAGGAAAACCTGGAAATAGCCGACCGCGCTGAGGTGAACATACTGACGGATGCGGAGCAGGAGCTTATCGACCAGGTGCGTAAAGCCTACCGCAGTCTCCGGCCCATCAAGTGCACCGCCTGCCGCTACTGCGTGCCCTGTCCCAATAACGTCGATATCCCGGTAGTCTTCCAGATATACGACGACGCCATGATGTACCACGATGTCAAGATAGGGCAGTTTCGCTATAACGGCCCCTTCGGACTGAACCAGGACCAGCGCGCCGATAAGTGCACCGAGTGCGGTGAGTGCCTGGAGAAATGCCCGCAGAATATCCAGATACCGGAATGGCTCAAGAAGGTACACTCCGAACTGTATATGGAGAATCCGCCCGGCCCGCCGCGTCCGCCAACTCCGGCTAAAAAAGAGGATTAGCCGTTTGAACGGGGGCAAAGTGAAACTGTACAACCTGTCGGTACCGCCTAAAGACAGGATTCCACTTATTGCCAGCTTACCTCACAGCGGCAGCTACGTACCTACGGAAGTATACCAGCAGTTCAACGCCGACCCTCTGCCAGCCTTGATGCCGGTAGACTGGCACCTGGACAGACTCTACGACTTCCTCCCGGAACTGGGTATCACCGTCATCCAGGCTACCCATAGCCGTTACGTGGTGAACCTGAACCGTGCCCTGACCGAACCGTTATTCGGACCGGAAAACGCCTGTGCCGTTCCGGACATGACCTGTTTCCGGAAGCCCCTTTACGACCGCGAACCGACTCCATATCAGGTCCAACAGCGGATTGACGAGTATTACATTCCTTATCACCGGGAGTTGGTTGATATTGTCCAGGCGTTGATCCAGGAATTCGGCTACGTTTACCTCTTGGATTTGCACAGCTACTACCGGGGACCGGAGGTGGATATCTGCCTGGGCGATGTCAACGGAGTCACCTGCTCGGAGGTTTTGACGGGAAGCTTTGAGAACAGTTATCGTCATCACGGCTTTGATGTTGTCCGCAATGAGTTGTGGGTGGGCGGTCATATCACCCGGCACTACGGCAGCATGGATAATGTCGAGGCGCTGCAGATTGAGCTCAGGTTCCCTTCATATCTGGAGGGCGGCACCTTTGAAGAGGAAGAAGTTCCGGGTTATGATTCGGATAAATTCAGGGAAACCAGCGGTAAAATACGGCGGGTCTTTCGTTCTGTCGTTGATGACCTGTTTAAATAATTACTTATGGCGGTACAACCACCTGCGGAAGATATGACGGCTGAACAGAGGCATTACTACCCACGTTAAAATAGAGACCAGCAGGGCGCTTATCAGGATATTCATCAGGTAAAAATTCACCCCGGTTATGAAATGCTCGGTTAAAGGTATCATGATGGCGGATACTATATAGACGGCGATGAAGGTAACGATGGCCATCTTCCAGTGGGGTGGGGTCGTTAGCTCGGGGTGTTCCGGGATGGAAAACCAGGTTTCCAGTCCGGTAGCTTCCTGCCTTACTCTCTCCGAAAAGTCGTCCGCTTCATGCGAAAGCTTCTGTCTTATATAGGAGGTCTCCCACTGGTGTACGGATTTCTCATCGGCAAACCTCATCACCACGTGGTACAGTCCGGTCTTGCCCGGTTCCGGGATAAGTATCGTTACGCCCTTGTTCCCGGGGGATTCCTTGGCGGCCGCCACCAGTCGGCGTACCCAGTCGTCGTACTCCTGTTCGTGTCCCGGAAATACGTTTCGGCTGACTACCACCGTAACGTCTTTACCACTCGGTACTACAGTATCCTTATCCTTATCCATGAGCTGACCCCCGTAATTCCCTGGTTTATCAATATCTATAAATCAATTATATAACGAAGCGGCAACAAAAGTATGAGATATTTATCACAGTGTGCCTGACCGTGATTAATAGTAATACAAATAAGAGGTAAATATCTTGCTCCTAGAATTTTCACGCCTGCGATGGTAGAATAGGGAGTGCTGATTCACGCCGAAGGAATATCATGACGAAACCGGTTAGAGTGCGTTTTGCGCCCAGTCCCACCGGCCGGCCGCATGTCGGCGGTATGCGCACGGCTATGTTCAACTGGCTGCTGGCCCGTCACAGCGGCGGCAAATTTATCCTGCGCATCGAGGACACTGATGTTACCCGTATGGTCGATGGTGCGGTGGATTACATCATGGAAGGACTGAAATGGCTGGGACTGGACTGGGACGAGGGGCCGGATGTCGGCGGCGACTACGGGCCGTATTACCAGTCACAGCGGCTGCACCTGTATAGAGAAGCCGCCGAAAGGCTGGTGGCGCAGGGCGACGCTTATTACTGCTACTGTTCGCCGGAGCGCCTGGAAAAAATGCGCCGCGAACAGGTTGCCCGTAAGCAGCCGCCCGGCTACGACCGTCATTGCCGGGACCTTACTCCGGAGGAGCGGGAGAGCATGGAGGCAAAGGGCATTACGCCGGTGGTGCGCTTCTGGGTACCGCTGGAAGGGCAAACCAGCTTTAACGACCTTATCTACGGCGATGTCGTCTTTGAGAACAGCAGTATCGACGACTTCGTTATGCTTAAATCGGATGGCTACCCGACCTATCACCTGGCTAATGTCGTCGATGATTACGCCATGGAGATGAGTCACGTCATCCGCGGTGAGGAGTGGATATCCAGCACGCCCAAGCACCTGCTGATGTACCGCGCCCTCGGCTATACACCGCCGCAGTACGTCCACCACCCCCTGATTATCGGACCGGACCGGGCCAAGCTGAGCAAGCGCCACGGCGACGTGTCCATCCTGGAGTTCCGCGAGAGAGGCTACCTGCCGGAGACGATGTTCAACTTTATCGCCCTTATCGGCTGGTCGCTGGACGATAAAACGGAGTTGATGACCAGGCAGGAACTCATTGATTATTTTGCTCTCGACCGCATCGGCAAGACCGGGGCTGTCTTCAACCGGGAAAAACTGGAGTGGATGAACGGGGTCTATATCCGTAACCTGAGCCCCGAGGATTTCGTGCAGAGGTCGTTATCCTTTTTAGAAGAAGGGCTACCCGCGGCTGTGAAGAGACCGCTGGATATCGATTACGTCCGCAAGGTCATGCCGCTGGTGCAGGAACGCGCTAAAACGCTGGAGGAACTTCCGGAGCTTGTCGATTTCTTTTTCCTCGAAGAGTTGGAATACGATACGGAAATGCTGGTCGGTAAGAAAATGACGCCGGAACTAACCGTTATGGCCCTAGAACAATCTCAGGCAAGACTCCAGGTCATTGAGTCTTTTGATGAAGAGTCGCTGGAAAACATGCTGCGTCCGCTGGCCGTAGAACTGGAACTGAAAACCGGACAGCTTTTTAGGGCTTTGCGGAACGCCGTGACCGGGCGTACGGCTACCCCGCCGCTGTTCCAGACGATGGCGGTGCTCGGGCGCGAATGCTGCCTGAACCGGATTAGTGTCGCCCTCGATAAATTATGCCGGTCGGCCGCCTGACCGGGAGGGGAAAAAGTGGGCCTTCTTTCTGCTTACCGCGTTCTCGATTTAGCCGATGAAAAGGGTATATTAGCCACCCGCTTGCTGGCCGATATGGGCGCTGAAATAATCCGTATCGAAAAACCGGGGATTAATCACTGCGAGGAATCTTTCGATTTCGTTTACGCTAACGCCGGTAAGAAAAGGATCAGCCTCGATTTAGATACCGAAAAAGGTCGAGAGCTATTCCGGCAGCTGCTGAAAACCGCCGATATCATGGTGGAAACGTATCAACCGGGCTATCTGGAGTCGCTGGGTCTGGGCTACCGGCAGCTCTCACCGGTATTCCCGCAACTGATAATGGCATCCGTTACCGGCTTCGGGCAAAGTGGACCTTACTGTAACTTCAAAGCCGATGATCTGGTATTGGAAGCCCTCGGTGGGTGGTTATCGGTTACCGGCGAACCCGACGCGCCCCTGAAACTATACGGAAACCAGGCTTATTATATGGCGTCGTTGTTCGCTGCCAACGGTATATTGCTGGCCATCCGGGAACGGCATAATTCCGGCAAAGGGCAGCACCTGGATATCTCGGTGATGGAGTGCGTCGCAGCTACCCTCGACCATGCGCTGCCCCGGTTTTTATCCGAGGGGACTGTATCGGGACGGCAGGGCAGCCGGCACTGGAATAACGCCTTTCGGGTTTTTCGCTGTCAGGACGGCTATATCCTGCTTTCGCTGGTGCCGCACTGGGAAACTCTGGTGGAATGGCTGGACTCCGAAGGCATGGCCGCTGACCTGACCGATGAAAGATGGCGGGACCGGGATGAAAAGAACCGGGGAATCGACCATATTATCGATGTCCTCGAACGCTGGACCCTCACGCATACCGTCGCCGAACTCGAGGAGAAGGGACAGCTGATGCGTTTTCCCTGGGCCGGGATAAAGTCGATTCCTCAGTTACTTGAGAGTTCTCAGCTTGAGGAGCGAAATTATTTCACCGAAATAGCAATTGGCGACACGAAAAAGAAATATCGGGCGCCGGGTACGCCGGTGAAAATGAGCGGATCGCCCTGGCGGACGGGGAGTCGATTAGCCGTCCCGGGTGAATCCAACCATGAGTTATATGCTAAAGAACTCGGTTTGACTGAGAATGAGATGGATAGGCTCTCAGGAGAGGGTGTTATTTGAACCGAAAACATAATTTACATAAAGTTGGTGCATCTTGAGTAAGAAAACCGAATCGTCCGGCCTTAAGCCATGGGTTATCGTCCTGATAGCGCTTATTGACGATATAGCGGTGCTGGCACTGTTGTTTTTATTATTATGGGCTTTCGATGTGGATATTCCGGTATATCTCCTGGTGATTCTCGGGTTGATGGCCGGGACCCTTATATTTTTTATTCATCGCGCCATCGTGCCCAGCCTGCGCCGTAAGAAGGTTTCCGGTAAAGAGGGTATGATAGGGTTGACCGGCGAGGTCGCCCAGGCGTTAACTCCGCAGGGTGTGATTAAAGTCGGGGACGAGTACTGGAAGGCGGAATCAGTGGGTGGGGATATCGCGGTGGGGGAGGAAGTGGAAGTTATCAATATCGAAGGCTTGAAGCTGGAGGTCGAACGCAAGGAACGGTAAAAGATATGTCAACGGGATATATAGATTTATACAACTCGGGGGAACTGGAACGGCGCGCCGCAGCCCTGGGAAAACGGCTGATTGAGTGTGATATCTGCCCCCGGGAATGCGGCGCCAAACGACTCGATGGTAAGGTGGGTTCGTGTAATTCGGGACTACTTCCCATCTTAGCCTCGTTCTGCGCCCATCACGGCGAGGAGCCTTCGCTTTCCGGCACGCGCGGTTCCGGGACGATATTTCTGGGCAACTGTAATTTACGATGCGTCTATTGCCAGAATTTCCAGATAAGCCAGGAACCGAAGAACCAGCGTACGAATGAGGTGGCAACGTGCGTATTGGCCGAACGCATGATTTATCTCCAGGATAATTTAGGGTGCCATAATATCAATTTCGTTACTCCCTCCCACTTCGTGCCGCAGATTGTCCGGGCTGTGGTGACGGCGGTACCGATGGGCCTGCGCGTGCCGCTGGTCTACAACACCAGCAGCTACGATTCGCTGCAGACGCTCCGGGAAATCGAAGGCATCTTCGATATATACCTGGCCGATTTACGCTATTCTTCTAATGAAAACGCCCGGAAGTATTCCCGCGTGCATCACTATGTGGAAAGCTCTCGGGAAGCTATAAAGGAGATGTATCGCCAGGTGGGTAATCTGGAAACAGACGGGGAAGGCATCGCCCGGAAAGGACTGATTATCCGGCACCTGGTGCTTCCCAACGATATCGCCGGCAGCGAGAAATCGCTCCGCTGGATGGCCGATGAAATATCGCCGGAGGTTACCGTCAGCATCATGTCGCAGTATCACCCGGCCCACCGGGCGCATAGATACCCGCCCCTGGACCGGAGAATTACCCCGAAGGAATATGCCGATGTTGTCAGTCTGGTGGAAGAACTGGGCATGGTCAATGGCTGGATGCAGGGGGTGGAATCACCGGGGTACTATTTACCCGATTTTCAGCGCGATGACAATCCATTTCAAGTGGAGGAATAATCCATGGAGATGAAGGGTGAACCGGTACAGTTAACGCTTACGCTTGGTGAAAGCAAAGCGGATTTTCAAACCGTTGGGTTTGTCCTTTTTATTAACGTTTTCCATAAAGGTCTGGAGGTCTTTAACAGGTTTATCCGATTTTTCGGTTTTAGCTGCTTTGGAGCTCATGATGATGTCCTTTATATATCTTCAAGTACGATTATAACACACTACAGGCGTGAACACCACCGGTATGAAAGCGGTGTTCGTTGATAGCTATGACCAGCGAGTTGATTTTACAGAATATCCGCATCCTTGACTTTACCTGGGTGCTGGCGGGACCGTACGCCACCCGGCTGCTGGCCGATTTCGGGGCGGAAGTTATCAAGGTACAGCCACTGATAACCTCGGAAGATGAAAGCCGCTTTGCCCGGGCGTACTATAACCAGTGGAACCGCAACAAACTCGGCATCAGTCTGAATCTCAACACACCGGAAGGGATTAAGCTGGCTGGGAAACTGGTGGCTGTCAGCGATATCGTCATCGAAAATTTCACTCCCCGGGTAATGGCCAACTGGCAGCTCGATTACGAGAATCTCCGCCAGATAAAGTCGGATATTATTATGCTCAGTATGTCGGTGATGGGAGAGACCGGTCTCCTTCACGACTACACCGGCTTTGGTCCTACCGTCCAGGCATTCTCGGGAATGACCGGACTGACTTCTTTCAGTGATGGAGCACCGCTGGGACCGGGATTTTCTTACGCCGACCATGTTGCCGGGCTGTATGCTTCCACGGCTTTACTCGGGGCGCTGGAGTACCGCCGGCAAACCGGTGAGGGGCAGTATATTGACATTTCTCAGGTAGAAGCGATGGCCAGCCTGCTGGGAGACGTGGTAATGGAGACCGCCACCGGAAATGATATAAAGTGGCCGGGCAATCGTTCATCAGCCGCCGCACCTCATAATGTCTATCGCTGCGGTGACGATGACTGGATTGCTATCGCCGTATATTCCGAAGAAGAGTGGCAACAATTGAAGCAGGCTATGGAGAATCCTTCTTGGGCGGAGAGTGGAAAATTCGATACGTTGTCCCGCCGACTCGCCAACCGGGAGGAACTGGACGGTTTGATAGAGAAATGGACACGCCGCGGTAAGGCCAGAGAAATAATGGCGCTATTGCAGCAAAACGGTATTGCCGCGGGAGTCGTGCAGAATGCCGCCGACCTGGTGCGGAATCCCCAGTTAATTGCCAGGGATTTCTTCGTGCGGGGTAAACCGACACAATCAGGTGAGGAAGTAGCTGATGCCACACCGGTAAAACTCTCCCGGACACCGGACAACTATCGGAGAGCTGCCCCGGCTTGGGGAAAGGATAACGACTATGTTTATCATCAGCTGCTCGGTCTACCGGATGAAGAGATAGCGCGGCTCCAGGACAGAGGTGTAATCTAGCAATAATTGACCCGTGTGGGTATAATACTTGGGAAAAGCAATTGATTCACCCTGACCGGCAAAGAGGTCTGTAAGGAGAAGACTATGGAACATCTCTGGGCGCCGTGGCGGATTCAGTATATTCTCGGTGAAAAACCGGAAGGCTGCATTCTTTGCGATAAACCCGCGGAGGACAAAGATGTTGAGAACTATATCCTCTACAGGGGGAAAGCCAACTTTATCATGCTGAACAGTTTTCCTTATAATCCGGGGCACCTGTTAGTTGCTCCCTACGCCCATAAAGATACCCCGGAAAAACTTACGGAAGAAGAAAGAAACGAACACTTTGAACTTATCACCCATAGTCTGGAAGTCCTCAGAGAGGCTTTCCAGCCCGGCGGGTTCAATATTGGCGCGAACATCGGCAGTATTGCCGGGGCCGGCATAGAGGACCATTTTCACAGCCATATCGTGCCGCGTTGGCAGGGCGATACTAACTATATCCCGGTACTGGCCGACTTACGGGTGGTACCGCAGGCATTAGCGGATACCTTTCAGAAATTACAGGGTAAGTTTTAATACGCTGTCATTATATCTCTATGGGGAGAACGCGCGAGATGGCTTCTCTAAGGACATTGGCGCTGAGCGGTTTAACCAGATAGTCGATAGCCCCGATTTTAAGAGCTCGTTCTTTCAGATGTTGAATGGGAGAAGCGGTGCAGATTATAACCGGGATAGCGGCTGTTTCCGGGGTGGTTTTAAGTTTCTGAAGGACTTCCCAGCCGTCTGAATCATGCAGTTTCAGATCGAGTATTATCAGGTCTATTTTCTCTTTGGTTAGCAGGTATAAAGCTTCATCGGCGGTTTTCGCCTGCCGGCATTTATATCCCTCAAGCTCGAGTACCTTACAGGCGAAAGCGCGGATGTCTTTTTCATCTTCGATGAATAGAATGGTATTGCCCTTTGTCTTTTTTGCCATGATTATCACCCCGTCTTTTATATATCGGCAGGGTAAAAAAGCATCTGGTCCCTTTACCTTCTTCACTTTCTATCCAGATTCGGCCTCCGTGTGCTTCTACCAGACCCTTGCAGATGGATAACCCCAACCCGGCACCTGACATACCGGATTTTTGATTGCTTTCGGCATGGAACATGCGGTCGAAGATACGCGGTTGGTCCTTTTGTGGAATACCCAACCCCTCATCGGTGACGTTTATTAATATCATATCGGTGTTTTTTTTGGCGGATATGGTTACTTTGGTACCAGGTAAGGAATTTTTAACGGCGTTGTCGATAAGATTGTCCAGGACTTGCCGGATGCGTTTAGCATCGATATGTGCTCTGGGAAGTCTGGCCGGCAGGGTAAGAACAAACTGATATTCGGGTGTTCTTACTTTAGCTTCGGCGATGACATCCCGGCAAAGCAGCTCGATATTATGCGGTTCCTTTTCAATGGTGAGCATACCGGTACCTAAACGGGACATTACCAGCAGTTGTTCGATAAGCTCTGATAAACGGTCGGTATTATGATTGATTATATCCAGATACTCCATTTTTTCATCGGTTGTTAATTTATTATCATAATCCATCATTACCGTAGTAAAACCCTTTATGCTGGCCAGAGGTGTACGTAATTCATGAGATACATTGGCTAATAATTCGGTTCTTAACATGTCCAGCTCTCTTAAGTTTTGGGCTTCTCTCTCTTGCTCCTGGGCCTTCTTGCGTTCGGTGAGGTCCATGATGGTAGCAATAGTACCCGCCGAGATGTCATCCGGGTCTATAGGTGTGGACACTGACAGGACATCGATAATATCGCCATTTTTACAGATAAACTG
>DAOUER010000026.1:0-13259 GCA_034430375.1 Dehalococcoidales bacterium | reverse complement strand
TAAAAGTCATCAGTAACATGGCGGTAGGGGTTGATAATATCGATGTCGCCGAGGCCACCCGACGCGGTATCCCGGTGGGCTATACGCCCGGGGTGCTCACTGAGACCACCGCCGACCTTATATTCTCGCTGCTGGCGGCCGGAGCGCGCCGCATCGTCGAGGCGGATAAATACACCCGGGACGGCCGGTGGCGGACCTGGGAGCCGATGACACTTTTGGGACAGGATATCCACCACGCTACCATTGGTATCATCGGCCTGGGCCGCATCGGGATGGAGGTGGCCAAGCGCGCCCGGGGCTTTGACATGAAAATCCTCTACTACAGCCGCTCGCGAAAGAGCCCAGAGGAAGAAAAAAGACTCGGTTTGGAATACGTCGACCGGATGCCGGAGCTGCTTTCGAGGTCGGATTTTATCAGTCTCCACATACCGCTTACCGAAGAGACCCGACATCTAATCGGCGCCGAAGAGTTCGCCATGATGAAGCCGACGGCTATCTTCGTCAACGCTTCCCGCGGCGCGGTGGTAGACCAACGGGCGTTATATAATGCTTTGAAGACAAGGCGGATACTTTCGGCGGCTATCGACGTCACTGAGGTGGAGCCGATACCTCCTAACGACCCGCTGCTGACCCTGGATAATCTCGTCATCACGCCGCATATCGGCAGCGCCAGCGTGCCTACGCGAACGACCATGGCCCTCATGGCGGCGGATAATCTTTTAGCCGGACTACGCGGCGAGACCCCGCCGGACTGCGTGAATTTCTAATCCAGGAACTTGAAGCTGTTTATAATGTGTTCAAAATCTTCTTTTAAATTCTCATATTGTTCACTACGAACCATTAGACTTAGCTCATATATTCTATCTTGGTATTCTACTATCTCAATTCGGTCTATTGAAGGGATGTCAATAATATATCCTGGCGGGAAATGAGGATCATCTTCTGCATATTGACGATATGAAATGATGAGCTCTCTAGCCTCTATACCTCCGATTTGAGTTATTGTTTGGCTAACTATTTCAAAATCAGGTGAATCTGAATGAATGGCAATGATATGATTAACAAGCTCATCAACTCCGGTATAGTTTCCCCCGTTGTTGCTTTTTTCATCAGACCAGAGACTAACCGTTGATGTATCTGAAGGGCGGAATGACAAGACAATAAAGGTACCATATTTTTCTATCGGCCGTTTTTGCCATGTATCAGGGTACTCGAATTCTATGCGGAAACCATCATCCCTTCCGGTGAACACCTTATATCCTTCAACAGACGAATGAGAATCGGAGTTTGATTCTAGAAATACATAGCTTATTATAAATGAACTCACTAAGATAACGAATACCACAGTCAACACTATTGATGTTTTAGAGATTTGCGCGTTCATCGTATCTGGCATTATAGTAGTACAGACTACTAGAGTCAACCTCTCTAAACTTAGCTACCTTGACACTCCCTTTTACCATGAGCTAGGATGATAGGAGTTTATCAATCCTGAAAGCCTCTGCCGAATGACTGAAAATAATATTGTCATCCACATAGAAGGACTCACCAAGCTCTACGGCAAGCAGCGCGGCGTCCTGGATATCGACCTTGATATCGCGCGGGGTGAGGTCTTCGGCTATCTCGGCCCCAACGGCGCCGGCAAGACCACCACCATCCGTACGCTGCTCCATTTTCTCTTTCCCACCCGAGGTCGGGCAACCATCTTCGGTCTGGATATCGCGCAACACAGCCTGGAGACGCGTCGGCGTATCGGCTACCTGCCCGGCGAACTGGAAACGTACAACAATCTGACCGGGTCTGAGTTACTGGAGTTCATGAGTCACCTCCGCGGCGGCGTCGACTGGCAGTACGTACGGGAACTAGCCGGGCGTTTTGACTACGACCTCGACATGAAAATAAAGTCGCTGTCCCACGGCAACCGCCAGAAGGTAGGCCTTATCCAGGCCTTTATGAACAAGCCGGAACTGCTTATCCTCGATGAGCCGACCATCGGCCTCGACCCCCTGATGCAGCAGGAGTTCTACCGCATCGTTGACGAGATTAAGTCCGAAGGCCGGACGGTCTTCCTGTCGTCACACATCATGCCGGAAGTAGAAAGGGTCTGCGACCGCGTCGGCATCATCCGTGAGGGACGCCTGATTGCGGTCGAGGATGTCGATGTCCTCAAAGCCCGGGCAATCCGCCGCTTGGAAATTCACTTCGAGTCGCCGGTCTCACCGGAGGAGTTCAGTAATATTTCCGGCGTCCGTGATGTAGAAGTACACGAAAACAGGCTGACCTGCACCGTCGCCGGAGAGATAGATACCCTGATAAAAGCGGCCGCACAGCACCACGTGACCAATGTAATCAGCCACGAACCGAGTATGGAAGAGATTTTCCTGACTTACTACAACCGGGAGGGCGATAATGTTTCGTAACATCGTCCTGAAAACCCTGTACGACCGGCGGCGCTCCCTGCTTTTCTGGTGCATCGGATTCATCCTGATGGGGGCCATCCTGCTGGCTTTCTTCCCGGTCATCCGCGATGCGCCTTTTATCAGCGAGTATCTGGAGTCTTTCCCGGAGGAATTCCTGGCGCTTTTTGCCGGGGAAGTAACCGATTACACCTCGCCGGAAGGATATCTTAACGGCGAATTATTCTTCCTGATGTATCCTCTGTTACTGCTGGTCTTTGCCGTGGGCTTCGGCAGCGGGGCTATCGCCGGCGAGGAGGAAAAGGGCACCCTGGACCTGCTCCTTTCCAATCCGCTCAACCGCTGGCGGGTGGTTTTAGAGAAATACATCGGCATGATAATATGCACGCTGATTCTGATTATCGTCTTCTGGGCTACCCTGGCCATCGGCGGCGCTATCATCGATATGGGCTTGAACCTCGCCCGGCTGGCCGCCGTCTGTTTCAGCGGTTTCCTGCTGGCCATAGCTTTCGGCTCGGTGGCTTTAACGATCGGGTGCGCCCGGGGCAAGACCGGTGTCGCCATGGGGGTAGGGGGAGCATTGGGGGTTTATGCTTATATGCTTAACGCCCTGGCGCCGCTCATCGGCTGGCTGGAGCCGTTCCAGGTGGCTTCGCCCTTCTATTACTATATAGAAGCTAATCCGTTGTCCAACGGACTGGACCCGGTACATGCCGGCGTGCTTATCGGGCTGTCGATTGTCTTCCTGGTCATCGCCATCGTAACCTTCGAGCGGCGCGACCTGGCTGTTTAGTCCCGTTACTGTCTTTTCTGTTGCAAAATCACTCCGTATGTTATAATATTCGTTATCATATGTTTGGGAGGCGTCTTGTGCCTTTCTCGGATAGTGTTGTTAAACAGGCGTGGGCAAGGTCAGGCGGACGCTGTGAGTGCACCAAAACAACCCACGGTCACGGGAGGATATGCCAGAAGAGATTACTGGAACAGTACCGCGGGGACGACGAGTCCGGCTATGGCTGGGAGGTGCAGAGCATCAGCGGCGTGGACACCGATAAACTGGACGATTGCCAGATACGCTGCATGGACTGCCTGGAAGAGATACATTACCTCTGAGTGAGTACCATTTGGAGTGATTCGACAAAGATGGTGGGCCATTCTGGACTCGAACCAGAGACCCCAGTCTTATCAGGACTGTGCTCTAACCAACTGAGCTAATGGCCCATGCAGAATCGTAAATAATTCTAGTTGAAGCGGCGTTAAAAATCAAGTAGAAGCCAGATTATACCGGATTATTCCGGGCGTACTATTTCCACCATTTCTATTTCAAATATCAGTTCTTGACCGGCTAATTCATGGTTGGCATCCACGATGATATAGCTTTCGGTAGCCTCTACAATCGGTTTCGGGCTGGGATCACTACCTAGCGTTACCAAGTCGCCGACCTGCGCGTTTTTCAGGCTTTCCGGCAGTTCGTCCCGGCTGAACTCGATGAGGAGGTCATCACGGTGAAGTCCGTAAGCTTCCTCCGGCGGCAGGGTGACCGTCTTTGTCTCTCCCACCTTCATGCCTTTGACGGCATTATCGAATCCGGCTATCATCTGCCCGGCACTCACGGTGAACTCCAGCGTCTGGCCTCGGTCGTGAGAGGAATCGAACTTGGTGCCGTCGTTGAGGGTGCCCGTATAATGGACAGAAACATAATCGCCGTCCTGGGCTGTCAAAGTCTCCCCGCACCCGGCTATCAACATGGAGGTAACTATCAAACTACATATTAATGATAAACGCGCTATCTTCATAGAAACCAGACCTTTCTTACGGAGTTATTTACCCTGTGATGATACCACGAATAGGGGTTAGAGGTGAAATGGGGGAGCCCGATGCCCTGCCCTAAATCCCTCTCCTGTCTCCCTTTACGAAAGGGAGAGGATGATTGTGCCAGATAAATAATTACGGTTTGTTCCCAATCTGTCTCCCCCTTTGAAAAAGGGGGAATAAGGGGGATTTTCCTCTGCCTCTTACCCCAGTCCCTTTATAAAATATCTTTTCCCACGCGGGCCGCCCTCGCGGCATCAGCGGGTAGAGCCCATAAGATTTACCCCGTACCACTCCCCTAAATGGGGAAGCATTTGATATTGACATAAAACTTGACAAGTAGAATGAAATATCCATATACTCCTGATAATCATTGTTGATGGAGTAAAATCCAGTATCCCGGTTATTCTTGTATCAGGTGAGATCTAAATAAGGAGGAAGGAAAATGAAATTCCAGGTAGCTGAAGAAATGCAGGAATATGTCAGCCCCACCGAGTTCTGTGATTGCGGTTGTGAAGAAATCAGGCAAAAGGCCGAGGAACTCACCAAAGATGCAGACTCTCCCAAAGAAGCGGCGATGAATATTTTCAGTTTCGTGCGGGACCAGACCCTTTTTGCTATTAGCAGGACTGACGTCAAAGCCTCTAAAACGCTAAAAGATGGAAAAGGCTTTTGCGTCACCAAGACAAACCTACAAGTCGCCCTGCTGAGGGCAGTCGGGATACCGGCACGCTATCATCAGGTGGTGCTGCATAAGGATGTGATCAAGGGGATTGTTCCTGATTTAGCACACAAAATGGTAGAAGAGAGAATCTGGTACCATCCCTGGTGTGAATGTTATCTCTCCGGCAAATGGATAGCCTGTGATTTATATCTGGATAAAGATACTTATAATGCTGCGGTAAAGAATGGCATAATCAGTAAGGCAAAAATGCCAACTATCGACTGGGATGGAGAAACGGATTTAAAAACAGCTGTTCCGTGGATGTTGGAAGATGTTGGAACTCACGTTTCATACGATGATGTATGTAAAAAGGTCGTGAAAGAGACTAAAATCCCACAATTTTTAATTAAATTAGCCTTCAATCTATCCAACCGGTACACGAAAAAGCTGCGTGAAAGAGTGTAATCTTCGTTGTAGGGGATAAGGGATTTATCTTCTTCCCTTATCCCCCCACCGCTCATTCTGAGCCTGTCGAAGAATTCCCACCCGGCCGCCCCGTATCACCCTGCGGATGGCTTTGTATTTCCCCCACCAAGCCGCCCATATTACGGGGAAATGTGGATAGAAGTTATTAGCTCAATCCTTTTTAAATCCGATACGCTTTTGAGCTTCTTTTATCATATTTTCAATTTCTCCTGTCGCTATGTAGCTAAATTCAACTCCTACTACATTTTTAGGATTGTAACAAATTCGAGGATTTTTTAAATATAGAAATGGTGATTTACCTGAGAAAGCATTGGACATATTTTGGGTTATTGTTTCGATAAGTTCATTCATTTTCTTTTCTGTTTTAGGAGGAACGTATCGATGAGTGATTTTTCTCCGTTTATACAATGAATTATAAAGGTAATTTCTTCAACATATTCTTCTTTCTCCATATACTTTCTACCTCCCCTAAGAAATCTTCGTCATTTTATAATAACAGGTTGGCTATTACAAAGCATAAATGGTTGTATTCAGTAAGCAAGGAGTGCGCAACGAGAGGGGCGCCAGCCCCTCTCAAATATATATCCCCCTCTCCTGCGGAACGCCTTGCCAGGAGGGGGGGACAAAGGGGGTGAGGTTCATCAAATCCCCCTATAAAAACAAAAAACCTTAACAACTGGACAGCGGAAGGAAGGCTTTACACCGGGTTTAATAGGCCCGGCGTACCGACCTAGGAGATAGGTTGCACACCTTGTTTCTCCCTAGAAAGGAGGTGATCCAGCCGCAGCTTCCGCTACGGCTACCTTGTTACGACTTCGTCCCAATCACCGACCTCACCCTGGGCAACTGCCTCCTCATAAATGAGGTTGGCTCATCGACTTCAGGTGTTGCCGACTTTCATGACGTGACGGGCGGTGTGTACAATCCCCGAGAACGTATTCACCGCGCCATGCTGATACACGGTTACTAGCAACTCCGACTTCATGCAGGCGAATTTCAGCCTACAATCCGAACTGAGGATGGTTTTATAGGATTAGCTCCGGATCGCTCCATTGCAACCTGTTGTACCACCCATTGTAGCGTGTGTGTAGCCCAGGGCATAAGGGCCATACTGACTTGACATCATCCCCGCCTTCCTCCCCGTTTTGCGGGGCAGTCTCGCCAGAGAAATTAACTGGCGACAAGGGTTGCGCTCGTTATGGGACTTAACCCGACACCTCACGGCACGAGCTGACGACAGCCATGCAGCACCTGTGATAGCTCCTGACTTAACAGGTCGTTCGCCTTTCGGGTCACTACTTCTACCATGTCAAGCCCTGGTAAGGTTCTTCGTGTTGCATCGAATTAAACCACACGCTCCGCTGCTTGTGCGGGGACCCGTCAATTCCTTTAGGTTTTAGCCTTGCGGCCGTAGTCCCCAGGCGGGATACTTAAAGCGTTAGCTTCGGCACAGAGAGGGTCGATACTCCCTATACCTAGTATCCATCGTTTACTGCGTGGACTACCAGGGTATCTAATCCTGTTTGCTACCCACGCCTTCGGACCTCAGCGTCAGTTACAGCCCAGAAAGCCGCCTTCGCCACTAGTGTTCTTCTCGATATCTA
This sequence comes from Dehalococcoidales bacterium, assembly GCA_034430375.1. Taxonomy (GTDB): domain Bacteria; phylum Chloroflexota; class Dehalococcoidia; order Dehalococcoidales; family RBG-16-60-22; genus W425. The sequence goes on along the minus strand of DAOUER010000026.1, from coordinate 6,276 downwards.
CGCATTTCACCACTACACCGAGAATTCCGCTTTCCTCTACTGCACTCTAGCCCATCAGTTTCCAACGCACCCTCCCGGTTGAGCCGGGAGATTTCACATCCGACTTGACAAGCCGCCTACGCCCGCTTTACGCCCAGTAAATCCGGATAACGCTTGCCTCATACGTATTACCGCGGCTGCTGGCACGTATTTAGCCGAGGCTTATTCCCCGGGTACCGTCATATATTTCTTCCCCGGGAAAAGGGGTTTACAACCCGAAGGCATTCTTCCCCCACGCGGTGTCGCTGGGTCAGGCTTTCGCCCATTGCCCAATATTCCTTGCTGCTGCCTCCCGTAGGAGTCTGGGCCGTGTCTCAGTCCCAGTGTGGCTGATCGTCCTCTCAAACCAGCTACCGATCGTAGCCTTGGTGGGCCTTTACCTCACCAACTAGCTAATCGGGCGCAAGCCCGTCCTCAAGCGGCCGAAGCCTTTAATGGTGGCGCATTACCACCACCATCACATGCGGTATTAATTCCGATTTCTCAGAGCTATCCCCCACTTAAGGGTAGGTTACTTACGTGTTACTCACCCGTCCGCCACTAACCACCGAAGTGGTCCGTTCGACTTGCATGCATAAAGCACACCGCCAGCGTTTATCCTGAGCCGGGATCAAACTCTCCAAAAAAAATTGATTTGGTTTACTTGTTTGAACCTTCCTTCCACTATCCAGTTGTTAAGGTACAAAAGCGCTCCTGACGAGCGCATTAAAATAATATCATAATCTTTAAACCATTGTCAATATTTTCAGCCCGGTTGCCAGACGTGCCGTTATATTCCGGTAAAAATATTATTTACTCGGACCAGGCCGGCCAGTAATCTGCCGCGTTATTATCAGTCAGACGGGTCTGGCCGGAACCGTCAGGGTTCATGCTGTATATCTCGGTGTTACCGTCCCTTTCAGATATAAAAACTATCTTGTTCCCTTTGGCAGACCAGTCAACCTTGATGTCCAAAGTTTCGTTTTCGGTAATGCGGGTCTGGTTAGAACCATCCGCAGCCATTACGTATATCTCGAAATTCCTGTCCCTGTCCGAACAAAAAATTATTTCACCACCATCAGGCGACCAGGCGGGTGATATATCGAAGTCGTTGTGCCGGGTTAATCGCGTCTGGTTCGAGCCGTCGGCATCCATCACGTATATCTCGAAATTGCCATCTATATCGGAATGCCAGGCTATCTTACTCCCGTCCGGCGACCAGACGGGTACGTAATCATTACCGTCATTATTAGTCAGCCTTATCTGGTTAGAGCCGTCGGCGTTCATCACGTATATTTCCGGGTTGCCATCCCGCTCGGCGCTGAAGACTATTTTACCCCCATCAGGCGACCAGTCCGGGTCCCCGTCGGTAGCGGCATCATCAGTCAAACGCGTTAAACCTGTGCCGTCGGCATTCATAACGTATATATCATAATTACCTTCGGTTTCAGAGCTAAAGACAATCTTGCTGCCATCAGGCGACCAGGCTGGTGCGAAGTCTGTAACGGTATTACTGGTCAGCCTTACCGGGTTGGAGCCATTGGCATTCATGACATATATTTCATAATTACCGTCCCGGTCAGAGTAAAAGGCAATCCGGGCATCTTCTTCAGCGATGGCGCAAGCTGATAACAGCAGTAAAATGGAAATAATTCCTATAGATAGAGTCACTTGTTTTATCAAATTCTTGATTCGGATAATCGTAATTTTACCATTTATTTTTTTTATCTTTCCACGTCACCATTATTCTGGAGGTAACCTGCTCTCTAAACCTTCCTTTTGGATTCAGGCTGGTTAATCTCTTACGCAGGTCGGCTTCGAATGGCCCTTTTTTGCCTCCCAGGACAGGTTACGACACATAAGAGGTTGAATAGATATAGCCGATAATCCGGCCGATTGACCAGGTTCTTTCTGATTTTATACTAATGGTTTTCATATTCCCGAACTTTGATTCTTCCAGGACTTTCTGGTGTAATTTAGGTTGATGGGTATAGGTTCCTGATGTCCCGGCTTTCCGTTCCTCCCCCAGCCATTTTTTAACAGTTTCTTTGATTACCGCCTTCCAGGGTATTTCCGGGCCGTCCATGGGCCCGTTGTCGACAACAATCGCCACTCCTCCGCCGGGTTTGGTTAGATGGTATAAATCCTTCAGGGTTTGCTCACGGTCCATCCAGTGAAACGCCCTAGCTATCACCGTGAGGACGATATCTTCCGCAGGCCTGATTAATGATAATATATCGGCGGATTCGCCGTTAACCCACCGGATGTTGGACAGTTGCTTTGTTGAGGCTGCATTTTGAGCCTCCTGCAGCATTTCCTCCTGGGGGTCTACAGCGATGACCTCGCGTACGTACGGGGCCAGTTTCAGAGCTATTTGTCCGGTCCCGCAGCCGAGGTCGATTACCCTGGATTTCTGATTCAGCGCGAAACTCTCTCGGAGTAAATGTATTACTTTGTCGGGATATGAAGGTCTATAACGGGTGTAGAACCGGGCCGTTCCTGTAAAAACGTCTTTCGGATCCCATGTGGCACGGTGACCGCCCGGTGGTATCTCGGGATTAGTTTCATGCATAACCGCTTTTTCTACTCCATCTTCTTGGCAGCAGGAGGCATCTTTGTAAGTGCCTCGGAAAGACCCAGGACGTTAACCAACTTCGACTGGTCGGACATGATGAGCTTGGTATTTTCCTCCAGCGATGCCTGCGTGACCTGGAGTTGCTTCAGCAATTGTGCATTGCCGATAAAATATTTATCCGCCGCCAGAGATACGTTTTGGATAGCCTGGGCTTCACCCTCCGCCCTTAAGATAGCCGCCTGCCTATCGCCCTCGGCCACCAGGATGTTGTTCTGCCTGTCGCCCTCGGCTTCCAGGATTTGTTTCTGCTTGTACGCTTCCGCTTCCAGGATGACGGCACGTTTCTCTCTTTCCGCTTTCATCTGTTTGCTCATGGCGTCGGTGATATCCTTAGGCGGTTCGATTTCTTTGACTTCCACCCGGGTGACCTTGACTCCCCATTTATCGGTGGCTTCGTCCAACGTCAGCCGCAGGGCGGCGTTGATGCGTTCCCGCGATGTCAGCGTCTCGTCAAGGCTCATCTCGCCGATCACGTTCCTGAGGTTGGTTTGCGCCAGCTTGCTGACGGCGACGTAAAAGTTAGCGACTTCGTACCTGACTGCTTTAGCGTCGGTGACGTAATAGTAGACGACGGCGTCCACGGTTACCGTAACATTATCATTGGTAATCACCGGTTGTGGTTCTACGTCCAGCACGGTCTCTCTCATGTCTATCCGGGATACCACCGAGTCCATGAACGGTATGATGAACCGCAGCCCGGGCTCCAGGGTCTCCTTGTATTTACCGAACCTTTCGATAATACCTTTTTCCGCCTGGTGGATTATCGTGACCGATTTTGCCAGTGTAATTACCAGTACCAGGAATAGAATTACTATTACTACTATAACTCCGGTTTCCATATTACTGACTACCTCCTTTAGCTTTTTTAACATTAAGTGTTACCCCACTCACGCCCGTGACGATTATCTCTTCTCCTTCTTTGATTTCATCATCCGCTTTAGCCCGCCATTCCTCCATGCCGACCTTGACCATGCCTATCTTGTTCAGGCCGATATCTTGCCGGACCACCCCGCTTTTTCCTACGATGGTATCTATATTGGTCTTCTCCCCTTGTACCGCTATCCTCTGGTGTATATATCTCCGCCCGATGAAAACGTAGATTATACAGATACCTCCGCTGATGATGGCCGTCCAGACCCAGGAACCAAATGCGACTGTAATCAGTCCTCCCAGTATGAATGCCGAACCGATAAATACCATGTCGAGTCCTGTTTCGATTCCCAGCAGTAATTCCATCAGCACCAGCACTAGTCCGGCAGCTACAAATATCAACCATAGCCAGGAATCAATAAAAGCAACATCCATATAGTCGCCCCCTCTTCATTTGTTTTACGTTTGGTTATTGTAAACATAATACCCGTCATTGTCAATTTTTTTAAATTCAAACTGTTTAGTAAGATTTATAAAATATTTATTCCCCCGTTTGCATTTTTTATACTCTTTTTATATATGCCGAGTTAAAATTGGACGATGTATTGGAGGTAAACGGGGATGCTGGGCATGACTACAACCTCAGAATCAGCTACCACCGGAGTCAGGGAGATTGCCGAAGCCCTGGGCGGCGGTATCCGCGAGGGCTCCCTGGTAATGGTTGAGGGTGGGGCTAAAACCGGGAAGAGCGTTTTATGCCAGTACATAGCTTTTGGTATACTTCATTCCCGGCAGACATCGGTGGCATATTTCACCAAGAAATATACGCCAGAGGGACTGGTTGAACAGATGGAATCTATATCGCTGGATGTAAGCCAGGATGTGAGAACGGACCGGTTCCGGATAACTCCTCTATATGACGGCGATGTCATCACCAACAGTAAGGAATTCCTGCAGCAGCTGATAAATAACATCGCCAGACTTCCCAAGCGCTTCCAGCTAATCATTGTCGATGCCGTTACCCCGCTGATAACCCGTGTCAATTCCATAGCTAAAGTCGATTTTATCCAGGTATGCAAGGAGATGGGCAAACAGGATCGCTCCATCATACTGGTCATTAACCGGCATATCTATGAAGGTAAAGCGATGAACCGCGTTTACGGTATGAGTGATTATTATCTGCAATTGAAGTCGCATGATGCCATGCTGGAACCGGGGCAGGTGGATGACCGGGTTATCAAGGTCCTCGATGTTTCCAAGCTGGCCGGCGCCGAACGTTTCTCTCAAGGTGATATCAAGTTCGAGATAAAGCCCAAGGTGGGCATACAAATCCTGCCTTTTGTGAAGGTCAGGGTGTAATCATACCCTTCCTCCATCATCAAAATCCTTAAGATACTTTGGTTATTGTGGTATTATTTCTATAAATATCGTAGATTCATACTGCAATGATAGAAAAAGACTTTACAGCTGAATCGATAACCTCCAATCTCAATACCACTCTCATCGGGCAGAAGGTTATCTTTTACCCTCAAGTCACTTCAACGATGGATGTCGCCCGCCGCGAAGCCAAGAGAGGAACACCCGAAGGCACTGTGATTATTGCCGGTGAACAGACCGGGGGCCACGGACGCCAAAAAAGACTCTGGCTGTCGCCGCCGGGCAATATCGCCCTGTCGGTCATTCTATATCCCGATGTTGCTTCTCTGCCTTACCTGGTGATGATTGCCTCCCTGGCGGTGGTTCACAGCATTTACAGCGTTACCGGACTGAAAGCAGACATTAAATGGCCTAATGACGTTCTCATCGGTGGTAAAAAGGTATGCGGTATATTAATCGAGAACGAGATTGGTAAAGATGTGCCTGCCCGGGCTATTATGGGCATCGGTATTAATATCAACCTGGGTGAATCTAAAGTTGATGACAGTTCCGTACCCGTTATTAGCCTGGAAAAGGAAATCCGCCGGGCTGTGGAAAAAGTTGATTTAGTAAAACAATTACTTGCTGAAATGGAACGACTTTATACGATGCTACCGGAAGGCCGAGAGATATTTGCTGAATGGCGGCAGAGATTGATAACGCTGGGTAAGAGGGTTGTGGTGATGACGGGGGATGAAAAGTTGGAAGGCACCGCCGACTCCGTTGATTCCAGCGGTGCCCTCATACTTAGACTTGACAACGGTAACTTGGTTACCGTAGTTGCTGGGGATGTTACCCTGCGTGAAAAGTAAGGGATTATTACTTCTTCTTTACAACAGGCATCCATAGCTCGCACTGGATTACCTCGCCGGGCTTTTCCGGCAGATAGACCTCGAGCTCCGGTACAGCATCATGTTCGTAGCCGGTAGAAGGAAACCACTCGCTAAAGATACGCTTGGTGACGTCCTGGAGGTTATCCAGGGTGCAGTCGAACACTGCCCAGGTCGATGCTGGTATCTCTATTCTTTCGAAATCTCCAGACGGAGCGCCTTCAGCAAGTTCCACCCCGATGCCGTAGGAAAATTCCACGGCGTCGGCCTCTCCATAGCATATCCCCAGCATTAATCCCCTGGTTATTGCGCCGGGTTTCCCTCCCGTTAACGCTGTCATTTTCTGACTGTCCGGTGATGCCATGAATTCGTCCCACCATTTGGGAATCTGTACGAAATTCTCACCGTTAGCTGTGGCGAATTGTCTTGAAGTCATAGCTATTGGGAAAGCCGGTTTCTCGATAATTTTATAGTCCATGTCGGTACCTCCTTTTAGTTCTATGTGAA
>DAOUER010000025.1:0-11734 GCA_034430375.1 Dehalococcoidales bacterium | reverse complement strand
TCCCGGACCAGTCCCTCGGGCAGAGCGGCACTCCCCCAGCGGGAAATCCGCTTCCCTTTGAAGGAAAGGATTTTAATGCTGTTATTACTGATGCATAAGGTGGTGTACATTATTTAAGCTTTCTCACTTCAGGCGTCATCAACGGCCTGGGCGTAGACGGCTATCTGTATATCCGCATTCATGCGGACGGAATCCGATGATATGCTTTCGAAGTATGAGGAATCGCCCTCCTTGAAAATTTGCAGATTTTCTATTACTAGCGTTTCATGCTCTCCGTTTTCCAGCTGTGAGAAGAAATCGAAGAATTGAGATGATAGGCCGGAAACGGATAAATTGAAACGGAAAACACTTATGTCATAATCCTCATAGCTTTCGGTTTGCCACGATTGTGTAATCAGCGGGATAACCTTTACCCCGCTGCTCTCACCAAGCTGCAGAATGCTGTTGATTATCCGGGTAGTATTCGGTTCGACCGGTAGACTGGCCAGGTTTAATTCAAGCTCAGCCCTGACCGATTCCAGATTCTCCTGCAGGTCGGGGTCGGGGGGTGGTATTTCCATCAATAGTAACCATGATTCTTCAATACCGGAGGCCAGCGCGGTATTTTCACGCTGTCCCTTAAGGTAGCCCGTACCGAGTATATAGTAGGCTACCAGCACTACCCCGATGACAATTATGAGCAGCAGTTTATTGGTAGCCATTAGATATTACTCTCTTGAAAAATTACCATGATTCTACCTGCCAGGACACGATTGTAGCCGTGACGTTATCCGTATTTATAAAGGCGGTAATTGTCTTGGAACCGGTGGTAGCGACAATCTCGTAGGCGGCAGCCGTCGATTCCTGGGTATTTATCTCTATAGTTTTCAGAAATCCGTCATTTCCGGGGCCGCGGTAAGCTATAGCGAATATTCCTCCGTAGATATGGATGATATCCGGGAAGTAACCCGCGCTGGGATCGTATTCGAGGGTATCTATCACGCTATTATTTATATCGCCATCGGTCGTTATTTCCACGGTTATAACAAATCCGTCGTTGCCGTTGCCCCGGTAGGCGATGGCATAAACAGTCGAGATAACCGGGATAATAACCGGCTCTCTGCCGTTGCCGGTATCGTATTCCAGCGTATCGGTGACACCGCTGGAGATATTGCCATCGGACGTTATCCGTAGCGTTTTCAGGAAGCCGTCATTACCGTTGCCCTGGTAAGCTATGGCGTATACACTACCGCTAATATTGATAATATCGGGGTAAGCGCATTTGGCGGTATCGAATTCCAGGCTGTCGATAACGCTATTCGTGATGTGCCCGTTATCGGCTATCTCAATGGTTGTGATATAGCCGTCGCCGTTATTGCCCTGGTAGGCGATAGCATATATTTCCCCCGAGATATGAATGATATCCGGGTAGTACCCGTCACTCGTATCGTATTCCAGAGTATCGACAATGCTGTTGGTGATGTTGCCGTTGGAAATAATCCTGACTGTCTTGATGAAACCGTCATTGTTGTTGCCCCGGTAGACAACGGCGTAAATATTGCCGGATACGTGGATAAAATCAGGCTCCCTGCCGTTGCTTGTATCGAACTCAAGACTATCAATAATGCTATTGGTGATGTCGCCCCCGGCGGCTATTTCCACCGTTTTCACGAAGCCGTCACTCCCGGGACCCTGGTAAGATATGGCGTATACACTCCCGCTGACATTAATGATAGTGGGGTAAATACAGTTACTGGTATCGAATTCCAGACTGTCCAGGACGCTGTTGGTAATTTCACCGTCGGCAGATATTTCAACCGTCCTGATGAAACCGTCATTACCATTGCCCCGGTAAGCAACGGCGTATACATTTCCGGATACCTGGATAATATCCGGAGTATTTCCGTAAGAAGTATCGAATTCCAGCGAATCAATAATGGCATCTTCAATTTCGCCGATTACCCCGCCACCGCCACCACTGCTGTTGGCGGTAACGGTTACCGTTGTAGTCAGGCTGTTCAGTGCTTCACCGAGTTGGTAGGTGACCGTATCGCCGGTATCCGGTATCTGTTCGGTCAGGCTGCCCCGGGTTAAATTCCAGATGGCGTGTTCGACCCCGGCGTCGCAGCTGGCCTGGTGAACAATCGCTTCCCCGTACGCGCGCGAACCGATTAGACTGGCACCGGCCTGACCGAGGAAGGGGGCTATGATAAGAGTGCCGAATGCCAGCGCCATCATGGCTAAAGGTAAAGCCTGTCCCTTTTCACTCATCATCAGCTGTCCTCGTTCGGTCTCAGGTAAACCTTATAGATTCCGTTTTCGCTGATATTGTCCCGGCTTTCCGGCGAAGATGTCAGCGACATGGTAATAACCCGGTTATCCACCGTGAATTCGACGTCGGTGATATTTTTCGCCAGGACCATGTCGCCGGTGCCGGCCGCCCGTTCCAGGCGGGTATTGTCCAGGGCGTAAGTTACCGTCGAATTATCCGCCAGGGTCAAGACCAGGTTATTGCCGCCGGTAGCCGCTTTGGCTTTCTGGCCGTCAATCTGGAACCAGAAAGACGCGTTCTGCAGTTCGTGGTTGGCTAGCAGTTTGCCGCTGCCGTAGTCGGTTACCGTGAGCATCTGGTAAATACTGGTGCCCAGAAAACTGACAATCAGACCGGTAATAGCGGTGGCTATCACCAGGTCGACCAGTGTAAATCCTTTTTCTCTGCCTTTCATCATCGGTTCACCTTGTAGTCGGATACGGATAATTTCACCTGGCTGTCCCGGGAAACACTGACCGTTATCTTTTGTATATTTGAGTCCGTGCCCGGTATTGCACTCACCGCTACGCTCAAGCTGTAATCCGGCGGCGCGGCAATCGTCGGGTAACTGGAGGCGCCGGGTATATAGGCATAGCTCTTGGTGTATTCCAGCTGGGAACGCGCCAGACTCTGTATTTTCGTGTTTTCATCCTGGGCGCTTACGGCGATTGAACCCGCCGAGATAGCCGCGATAAAGGTAACCACCGCCGTACCCAGCAGCGCCACGGCCACCAGCGTTTCCGCCAGCCCCAGGCCTTTCTGCTCCGGGAAGCGGGTTAGAATTCTGTTAAATACTTTCTTAAAATACTTGATCATCTTGTACCTTACATAATCCTCAACCCATTTGCCTCAATATGGAATACAGGGGAGTTATTATCGAAAGGGCGATGAAAAGAATAACCAGACCGATTATGAGCGTTAACAGCGGTTCAATCATCGTTATCAAAATACTGATCCGGCGGTCGACCCTCTCTTCGTAATAATTGGCCAGCGTGTTCAGGGTGGTGTCCATGGTGCCGGTCTTTTCACCGACCTCGGCCATTTCGCCGAGCAGGGGAGGAAAGAGTTTAACCTCCGATAAAGGCTGGGCTAAGCCTTCTCCCTGCACCAGCTTCTCTTTTACTCCATTGAGCGCTTGGCGCATAATGGGGTTTTTATTGGTTTGAATGGCTATGTCCATCACCTGGGTGAGGTGCAGTCCCGATTGCAGCAGCATGGCCGCCGTCTGGCAGAAGTGGTGCACGCCGCGTTCGATGATAATATTGCCGATAATCGGAACGCGCAGCATAACGCGGTCCTTGGCAAATTTTACCGATGGTATTCTCAGGATTAAAATCGTACCGACTACCAGGATGATAGCTCCGGCAATAAGATATAGAGTGTTATCCATTACGAAACCGGAAAGAGAAAGCAGCATCCGGGTTGTCCAGGGTAGCTCCACGTCGAAAGAGGTGAACAGGTCCACCAGCGGCGGCAGCGCTACCATGATGAGCATGATAACCACGCCTACGGCCATGAGGATGACAAAGATGGGATAAAACATGGCCTTCTTTATTTTTTGGGCAGTAGCCGCCTGCTTCTCCATGTAGCCGGAGGCCTGTCTCAGTCCCATTTCCATGGTGCCGGCCTGCTCGCTGGCTCTGACTACCTGAACGTAGGTATTGGTAAAAACTTCCGGATGGTGGCTTAATGCCTGGGAAAAAGAGCTGCCTATCTGTATCTCGTCAATCAGTCTTTTTATAACATCTTTCAGCGCTGCCTTGGAGGCCTGGTTACAGAGCAGCTGCAGGGCCGTAAGTATGGCGATGCCGGACTCGAGAAGCGTGGCCAGCTGATTGGAAAAATCTATGACGTCCTGGTTTTTCACCCCGAACAGTGTGGGTATTGAGCCTTTCAGGCTGGTGCCGGGCGGCACTTCCTGCAGACTTATTATCCGCTGGTAGCCGGCATTGTACAGGGCGCCTTCGGCCAGGCTCTCCGAGGAGACTTCGATAGTTCCCTGGACAATCTTTTTATCAATAGTATAGGCTTGATATTTATATGCCATATTATTGCCTGTTTTTCAATGGTGCTTTGGTTAACTGAGAGAAAAGACATTGCGCTGTACTTCGCTGATGGAGGTAATTCCTTCTTTAACCTTAAGCAGACCATCCCGGTTCATGGTTACCATGCCCTCGGCTATGGCCTGTTCCTTGATATCGTTGTTGCTTTTATCTTCCCGCAACATCCTCCGGATGTTTTCACTCATTACTAGGAATTCGAATATCCCCGTACGCCCGCGGTAACCGGTATTGGCGCAGAGATTACAGCCGTTCCCGGTATAGAACACGACATTTTCAGCCGGGAATTCTTTCTCAAAAAACTGCAGTTCGCCTTCGGTGGGCTGGTACTTGGTACGGCAGTTGGTGCAGAGCCGGCGAATCATCCGCTGAGCGGCCACGGCTATCAGCGTCGATGATATAGAAGCTTCATCGATACCCAGGTCCATCAATCGGGACAATACCCCGATACTGTCGTTGGCATGTATCGATGAAAGTACCAGGTGACCGGTGAGGGCCGATTGTATAGCGGTGGTTACCGTATCGGTATCCCGGATTTCTCCCACCAGGATAACGTCCGGGTCGTGCCGCATGATGGCCCGGAGACCGCTGGCGAAGGTAATCCCGGCCTTCTTGTTGACCTGGGTCTGGCTGATGTCCATGAAATTATATTCTATCGGGTCTTCAATAGTCATAATATTACGCTCATTCCGGTCCAGCTCATTAATAGAAGCGTACAGGGTGGTTGTCTTACCGGAGCCGGTGGGACCGCTGACCAGTATCATTCCGATGGGACTTTTCAGCATCGTCTTGAAAGTATTGAGGACATCCGGTGAAAAACCGAGTTCGGCGAGGGTGAAGAGAGATAGAGATTTATCCAGTATCCTCAAGGTCACCCTTTCGCCGTTGGGTGTTTCCATGGTGGCTACCCGGATATCGACTTCATTATCACCGATTTTCACGGAAAACTGGCCGTCCTGGGGGCGCCGCTGCTCGGAGATATCCATCTCGGCCAGGATTTTTATCCGGGATACCAGTGGCAAATGGACGCTGAGGGGGAATGAATAGGTATCGTGTAGAATGCCGTCTATCCGGTAACGGATTCTGAGCCTGTCTTCCTGTGGTTCGATGTGGATATCCGAGGTACGGTCCTTGGTGGCCTGGACTACCAGCAAGTCGAGTGTCTCGGCAATCGGCGTCCGGGCCGTGAGCAGGGGAGAATCCACCTTTTTTTCTTCAGTTTGGGGGGCCAGTATATTCATCTGCTGCTCGATAGCGCCACTCGACCTGTAATTAAGATTAATGGCGTGTTCTATATCCGAGCGGATGCCGAGAGCGACTTCCACCCGCATCTTGGCCTGAGCTTTAACGTCTTCTATGGTACGGATATCCTCGGGGTCGGCCATCACTACTATGAGTGAATCGTTGACGATGTCCATGGGTATCAGGGCATGCCGGCGGGCCATTTCCTCCGGGATAAGCTGCAGCGCCTTGGGCTGGATCGTATGCCTTTTCAGGTCGATTAAGGGCAGGTTTAATTGGATGCTGAGTACTATCGCCAGTGTTTCGGCATTGACCAGCCCTTCTTTTACCAGTATATCGCTGAGTTTACCCCCCTGCTCACGCTGCATTATCAGGGTGCTTTCGAGTTGCTCCCGGGTGATGATTTTTTCATCGATCAGCATTTCACCCAGGCTCTTCTTTTCCGTCTTTTCAGTCGGGGATACCTCGGTTTTATCGTTTTCCACCCGTTTTCTCCTTACTGGTGACCGAATGGCTCTTCTTTTTAAGTAAAGTCTCTACACATTTAACGATATTTGATGGGGGAGTTGGTTTGGTCAGGTAATCATCGGCGCCTACTAGCAGACCGGTACTTTTATCAATTTCCTGGGCCTTGGCAGAAAACATGAGAATCGGCATTTCAGCGGTTTTCGGCTCTGAGCGTAATCTGTGGCAAATTTCAAAGCCGTCCATACCCGGTAACATGACATCGAGGATAATGAGGTCGGGTGCTTCCTTGAGAGCCTGCCGTATACCGTCCAGTCCGTTTGATGCCGTGAATACCTGATATCCCTCGTGTCTGAGTGTATAATCAACCAGCCGGGAAGTGGCGGGATCATCCTCAATTATTAGTATTTTTTTTGCCATTTCCATTACCTCCTTTACCATTTAACGGCAGGGTAAAACTAAAGGTACTCCCTTCACCAATTTTGCTTTCCGCCCATATCTGCCCGCCGTGCGCTTCTATGATTTGTTTGGAGATAAAAAGCCCCAGTCCGGTACCGCCCCGGGCCAGTTTATCTTCCGCTCGGTAGAATCTTTCAAAGAGGTGCGCCATAGCCTTTTTTTTCATGCCTATCCCTCTATCTTTTACCTGGAAGAGTATTTCCTTTTCCCCCGTTTTTGCTCTGGCGGTAACCTTGCCACCCGGATCACTGAATTTGATGGCATTGCTCATGAGATTAACGATTACCTGGCGCAGGCGTTCACCGTCAATCTCTATTTCCGGTAATACCGCCGGTATTTCTTCGCTTAGCGAAACATCCTTATCACGGGCCAGGCTGTGGAACATTTTTAGGGAGTCGATGAAGGTATCACGCACTGGCAAGCGCCGTTTGTTAATCTGGAACCTGCCCGACTCAAGACGTGACATGTCCAGGAGACTGCTAATCAGGACACTAAGATGCTGGATCTCCCGGTCGATTATCTGGAGGAATTCATGCTGCGTAGCAACATCGGGTACTTTGCCCTCCAGAATCAATTTGGCGAAACCCCCGATCGACTGCAGGGGAGTGCGGAGCTCGTGGGAGACGTTGGTAAGAAACTCTGATTTCATCTGGTCAATCTCGCGTAGCTTTTCTTCGGCCTGTTTGCGTTCGGTGATATCCCGGAAAATTCCGGTTACTAAAATATTTCCTTCAACTTCTCTTCTAGATAAAGAGAGTTCTATTGGTACGGCTGTCCCGTCTTTTCTGAGTAACTCCTGTTCGATAATTCGATGACTGCTGCCGTTTTCTTCGCTCTGCATTATTTGGGAAAGCATCTTTTGGGCGGTGTTCCGGCTCTTGGCCGGCGCTAGGGTCAACACGGATTTACCCAGTATTTCCCTCTCTTTGTAACCGAATACTCTTTGCGCGCCCTGGTTCCAGATAATAATCCTCATATTCTGATCTATGGAGATTATGCCATCTATGGAGGTATTGATGAGCTCACGATATTTTTCTTCACTTCTCTTCAGGGCTTCTTCAGCCAGTTTACGCTGGGTAATCGCGGTAGCCAGTATTACCCAGCCGTAGCGTTTTCCGTTTCCTTCTATAGCCTGGTAACTTACATCTACCCATACTTCGCCTTGTTTGGTGCGGTGTAGTTGCTCCTCCTGAAGATAACCGGTATTTTCAATTTTAATGAATTGTTCTTGATTCTCACCGGGATACTTTTCAACTATCTCGATAATATCCAGGAATTTTTTCCCGATTACCTCGGGTGCCTTGATACCGTATGTTTGCTCGCTGATATCATTCCAGTGGGTAATTTTAAAATCCGCATCCGTAGCTATTACACTCTCGTGGATGGACTTGAAGGCTGCATCCGAAAAACGGAGAGCTTCCACCGATTTCTTACGTTCCGTGATATCAATCGCTATCGATATTATGCAATCTTCGTTATGGATGTTTATCAGTTCTGCGGAAAAAAGCCACTGGCGTTTTTTGCCGGATTTCATGCGGAATTCGTATTCCTGCTGTTTCACCTCTCCGTGCTCTTTTAGCGTGTTAATCATATCGAGTCTATCCTGAGGATTTACCCAGATTTTGATATCTTTACTACTGTGCCCGATTGATTCTTCGCGGGTATAACCGGTTATCTCGGTGAAACTATCATTTATTTCGATGAATTTACCTTCTTTAACAGTGGAAATGGCAATCATATCAGGACTGGAACGAAAAGCCTTGGAAAATTTCCCCTCGGATTCTTTGAGGGCTTTCTCGGTCTGTCTTCTTTCGGTGATATCGCGTAGTGATGCCAGGTAGGCCGGTTGGCTTTCCCAATCAATATCGACTACCCTCATTTCAGCTATGGTCTTTTCTTTGCCGGGGTCAATGATGTCTATTTCTGATGTCTTGCCTCCTTCTACGGGATACTGGAAGGAAGTGTTGAGGAGTTGTTTTTTATTGCATCTAAAGAGTGATTCTGCCGCGGGATTAATAAACAGTATCTGCCGCTCTTTACCGACGACGATGATGGCGTCGGCATTCTTTTCCAGTATTTTCACCAGGTTGGTGTGGATTTTCGATATTTCATCAGTGTACTGTTCTAGTTCTCTTTGCAGGCGAGACCGCTCGATAGCATAGAACAGGGAACGTTCCATCTGGGTGGTGTCGAGTTGGCCTTTGACTATGTAGTCCTGAGCGCCCAGCTGGACGGCCTTGATAGCTACTTCTTCGTTATCGTAGCCGCTCAAGACAACCAGCGGGGTATCGGGCGCCATCTGCAATACCTGGGTGACGGTATCCAGCCCGTGACTATCCGGTAATCCCAGGTCGGATAGAATCAGGTCATGCGTATTTCCGGAAAGCTGTTCCAGTCCGTCTTTAAGGCAATTTGCCGAAGTGACTGTAAAACGGCCATTGGCGGATTTAGTAAGCTTTCTTTGCAGTAATTCCGCATCATCCTGATTATCTTCAATAAGTAAGATATTTATGTTTTTATTTTCCATTTCACGTTACCCGGATAGCATTATCATTGGCCATATACTGCTTTATTTTTACCTAGTTCTGGTTTGGAGCTTCATTAATCAGCAACCAGTAAAGGCCAATCTGGCGTACCGCATCAACAAATTCATTAAAGTCTACCGGTTTGCGTACGTAGCTATTTGCCCCTGATTTATAACCGCTGATAAGGTCCTGCTCTTCTTTGGAAGAGGTAAGGATAATAACGGGCGTCAGCGCGGTACGTTCGTCGGCGCGAATTCTTTCCAGGACCTGCAGTCCGTTCATTTTGGGCATTTTCAAATCGAGTAATATTATCCGGGGCGTATTGCGGGTATTGCGGCCGGCGTACTTGCCGCCGCCAAATAGGTAATCGAGTGCTTCGACGCCGTCACGTGTGACGGTGATATCATTGGCAATGTTGTTTTTCCGTAATGCCCGCATTAATAATTCGATATCGTCGGGGTTGTCTTCCACCAGTAATATAGTGTCTCCATTTGTATGCATATCACACCTCCGTTAATTTAGCGTGAAGTAAAAAGTGGCGCCTTTATCCACGGCACCTTCGGCCCAGATGTTGCCGCCGTGCCGGTTAATTATGCGCTGTACCGTTGCCAGGCCGATGCCGGTACCGGGGTATTCGCTAACATCATGTAATCGCTGAAAAGCCCCGAAAAGCTTGTCAGCATAGGTCATATCAAATCCCGCGCCGTTATCTTTGATAAAATAGGTGGTTTCACCTCCATTTTTACTGGTACCGAATTCTATCTTGGTTTCCTTGCATTTCCTGGTGAATTTCCAGGAATTTCCAATCAGATTTTCTATTAGTGCGCGTAGCAGCTGAGGGTCTCCCTGCGTTACCAGTCCTTTTTTAATTAAAAACTTAGCATGCCGCTGTGGTTCGTTTTCCTGCAACCTGGCGGAAATTTCTCCTACCAGAGCACTCAGGTCTATCTCTTCTTTATGCATTTCACCGCGGTTGAGCCGGGATAATTTCAATATCCCGTCAATCAACTCACCCATTTTCTGGCTGGCACTTCGCAAACGCTGTAAATAATCTTTGCCGGTGTCGTCGAGCCTTTCCTGGTAGTCCTCAAGCAGAGCCTGGCTGAAACCGTCGATACTTCTCAACGGCGACCGGAGATCATGCGATACGGAATAGCTGAAGGTTTCCAGTTCTTTGTTGGTAGCCGCCAGCTTGGTGCTGGAATTTTCCAGGTCAGCCAGAGTATTCTTAAGCTTTTCTTCCGTCCGCTTCCTTTCGGTAATATCGGTATTGGCGACAAGTACACAAGGTTTGCCATTAAGGGTTAAGTACTCATTGGAAACCAGCATGGTCCTGATTTCACCCGACTTGAGCCGATAATCAAATTCTTCATTGGTTATTTTCTGACGATTGCTTATCTTATCAAGCATTCTATTTTTTTCTTTAGTATTTACCCAGATATTAAAGTCACCGGCGTTATGACCGATTAATTCTTCCCGGCTATGTCCGGTAATCCGCGTGTAACTATCATTTACTTCAATAAATGAGCCGTCATCTAACAGGGAAATAGATATGGCTGCCGGACTTGAATGAAAAGCTTTAGAGAATTTCTCCTCGGAGTCCTTAGTAGCCTGTTCCGCCCGTTTCAGTTCGGTGATATCTATAGTCATCGATATCATATGTGGCTCATTCTTGATATCAATCAGTTCGGCCGAGAAAGACCAGGTACGGATTTCACCTGATTTTATACGGAACTTAAACTCTTCATCGCGTACTCTGCCGTCGCGTTTCAGTATCTTCAGCATCTTGTCCCGGTCTTTGGTATCCGCCCAGATATGAAGATCTTTAGCACTCTGCCCGATTACCTCTTCACGGGTATAGCCGGTTAACTCTGTGAAACTATCGTTAACCTCAATAAATCTACCTTCTTTGAGAGTGGTAATAACGATGGTGTTGGGACTGGAGCGGAAGGCTTTAGAGAACTTATCCTCGGATTCCTGCAACGCTTCCTCAGCCTGCTTACGCTCGATGGCAATAGCGGCGATACGGGCGGACCATTCCAGTAATTTGATATTATCGGCATTCGGTTCACCTATCTTGTCACTATAGTTGGCAATCGTTCCCAGCAGGTCGCCGTTCGATGAAAGAATGTGCTGGGACCAGCAGGCGAGTAAGTTATTACCCACGGCGGCATTGACCACTTCCTCGAGGGGTTTGAAGAAGGGACTTTCGGCAATATCCGGGACGATTACCCGTTCCTTGCGGTAGGCCGCCGTACCGCAGGAACCCATGTTATCGCCGATGGGTATACCACTTTCCATAAGTTTCGAGTAACCCTCCGGGAGGTTGGGGCCAGAACCCACATTCAGCCAGTTCTTATCCGGGTCATACAGCAATATCGAGCCCTTGATGGAAGGATCATTATCTTCACCAAGATAGACAATAGCATCGAGGAGTTCTCCCAACTCGGCGCCCTGCCCCAGCAGCGTGAGCACGTAGTTCTCATCCTGCTGCAGCTGGTCTCTCTTTTTCCGTTCGGTAATATCCGTATCCACGCCGCGGTAGCCGAGGAGATTGCCATCAGCGTCAAGGATAGGCACGCCGCTGGTAGAAAGAACGATTGTCCTTCCGTTCTTGTGAATATTGCGGTTCACGAAATCATGGAAAGGCTGCTTCTGGGCGAAGGCTTTAAAGGCGGCTTTCTTGAGTTTAT
>DAOUER010000024.1:0-25274 GCA_034430375.1 Dehalococcoidales bacterium | reverse complement strand
AACCTGTGACACCCTATTAACAGTCTTATTCTCCTCTTCTCCCCTACTCAGGCCCCCCGGATATATAGTCGCTGAGGAAACGGACTTCGGTACGGGTCTGTTCCAGCTTCACGCCCAGCAGGTCACGCATGGAAATCATCCCTATTACTTTAGGGCCATCCACCACCGGGAGGTGACGGATTCTCTCCGTCTTCATTACATTGATAGCATAATCAAGGTCATCATCTGCCTGACCTACCGCTACTTTCTGAGACATGACATCCTTTACACGGTACCGCGAATAATCGGTGCCTCCTGTAAAGCACTTCCTTACGATGTCCCTCTCGGTAATTATGCCCACCAATTCACCACGGTCATTACATACCGGGAAAGAACCCCGGTCATGTTCTACAAGCAGCTTTATAGTCTCGGTAATAGTATCATTGGGAGCAACATTTACAGCTACCCGCTGTTTCAGGTCATCGGTATTCAATAACTCGCCCAGTTTCATCAGTTTCCTCCTTATCGGGTTTCCTTGAATATCCTACTTCCTGGCTTCTTTCTGGCGTCGCTTCTCTTCCTTACGACGCTGTTTTTCTTCCCGTTTTTTCTCCGCCGCTTCCAGCGCCCGCTCTAGAGGGCTTTTATATTCGATCCCCTCGGCTATGGCCCGTTTTCTCTCCAGGTCTTCCAGCTCCTGGCGTAATCCGCCCCCTTTGTTTGACTTTAATTTCCGGGTGGCCCAGCCGCCCAGAAAGAAGTAAGACCGGAAGTTATCAATCTCTTCCCAGGCATCAATTTCCTCCATCATAAAGCTGGCTTGTTTTTCATCCTGCTTCTCCGCCTTCGGAACTACTTGACCACCGCGCTGGGCCGCCCGCAGTTTGTCTTCATCCTGGAAAATCCAGTTCCAGGCTTTACCGATACCGTTATATATACTTCGAAAAAATCCCATAATCAATGTCTCCCTAGAATATCACTCGTCATCCCTCTTTTATATATTATACACAGTTTGTATCAATATTACCCGTTCCGGACTGTTTTGACTTTTAATATATAGAACGATAATATAATTAATAGGTCTCCTGCAACACGCCAAAACCGGGCGGGACCAACCATCACCGCCCCGAGATGAATTTCAGACTATATGTATAAAGAATTATTTGCACATTTTATGTCAAGCGATGATACCCTCCGTATTTATCAGGGCAACACTTTGGTCTTTTCATCGGAAAAAGAGCGCTTGCTGCCCCTGATGGATTACCTCAACGGGCTGACCTTGCAGCATCGTGAAGTAATTATATTCGATAAAGTCATGGGCAACGCCGCCGCTCTGCTTTCGGTCAAGGCCGGGTGCCGGGAAGTGTGGAGTCCCCTGGGTAGTGAGTTGGCCGTGAAAACCCTCGATAAATACGGCATTACTCATCATCTCACCGCTATCGTCCCCTACATAACGCAGGCGGACCGTAAAAGTATGTGCCCCATGGAAAAATTATCCATTGATAAAGAGCCGGAAGAGTTCTACCGGGTGCTGAAAGCCCGTATCGAATCCGGAACGCAGCCGACCGGCTCCTGATGAAAGGAGAATCCCAGTGAAGAAAATACGACTCGGCAAGACCGATATGATGGTTACCCGGATTGGGTTCGGGGGTATCCCCATCCAGCGTCTTACCGAAGCAGAAGCGGTCAAGGTAGTCCGGAGGTGCATCGACCTCGGGGTAAATTTCATCGACACCGCCAATGGCTATACCGTCAGCGAGGAACGCATCGGCAAGGCTGTCAAGGGCCGCCGCGATGATGTCTTTATCGCCACCAAGTCAGGGTCGCGTGAGGCCGCCGAAATCCAAAAGAACCTCGATTTAAGCCTGCAAAGACTCGATACCGACTATATCGACCTGTACCAGTTCCACGGCGTTAATGACCAGGCTACGCTGGATAAAATCCTGGCGCCGGAAAGCGAACTCTACATCGTCTTTGAGAAAGCTAAAAAGGCCGGCAAAATCCGGCATATCGGCATCACCTCCCACCAGATTGACATCGCCAAAAAGCAGGTGGAATCCGACCGCTTTGAGACAGTGATGTTCCCCTTCAACTTCATTACCTGCGAACACGCCGAAGAACTGCTGCCATTGTGCAAAGAACATGACGTAGGCTTTATCGACATGAAGCCGATGGCCGGCGGCATGCTAGATAATGCCACTATCGCTTTTAAATATCTATTCCGCTTTCCCGATATGGTCATCATCCCTGGCATAGAGAAAATCCACGAGATAGAAGAAATAATGGACATATACAACGGCCCCCATGAAATGACCGCCGAAGAAAACGAGAAAATGCAGCAGATGAGGGACGAACTGGGAACACGTTTTTGCCGCCGCTGCGATTACTGCCAGCCCTGTCAGCAGGAAATCCCCATATCCATGCTGATGACCTTCCCTTCGTTCGTAAAGCGTCTGCCGCCGGACTGGTACCTCAAGGGCCCCTGGATACCCGGGATGATGGAAAGAGCCGCCAATTGCATCGAGTGCGGGGAATGCGAGGCCAGATGCCCCTACCAGCTACCCATCCGGGAGATGATTAAGGAGAGCTACGACCTCTACGAGAAAATGAAAGCCAGCGCCTAGTCCTTTTGTTTGAAAATAGCGGGGGATAGAAGTATACTTTACGATATATCATTTTCAGTTAATCCATAACGGAAGGAGAAGCGAATATGGCAAGAGCCGATCTGGAAAAATATATCAGGAAAGGTGTGGTTACTTCGGAGACACCGCATCCCGAGGTCTCGGCGCCGCGACTGGGACTCCACAGCGATAAGGATTTCGGGAATATGAATTTCTCGATGAGCTGGTGGGCCATCACCGAACCCTTTGAAATGGTCACGGAATGCCACGCGCATGATTTCGACCAGTTTTTAATCTACGTCGGCGGCGACCTTACCAACATGCCCGACCTCGGAGGGGAAGTGGAACTGACGCTGAGTCTGGACGGCAAGGATTTGCATAAATTCGTCATCACCGAAGCCACCACCATTTACGTCCCGGCCGGACTGTATCACTGTCCTCTGAATTTTAAGAAAATCAACGACCCCAAGAAACCCATACTCTTCCACGACCTGTTTTTCTCACCCGAGTACAAGAGGATAGATTAAAAACCTTATCTGAATAATCCGGTAATAACGGGCATACTTCGTGAGAGAATTTCACGGGGGTGTGCCCGTTTTGTTTTCGGCAGGAGATGAAGGATAAAATGCGGAGTTAATATGCTGATAAGACGCTACAAACCATTGTATAATGAGGATGTTAAGCAACTTCATTACGCCGGCGTGACCCAGATAGACCTCACTCACAACCACCCGGACAATCCCTTCGTCGATAGCGACATGGATGATATCGAGGGTTTCTATATTAATAACCGCGGAGAATTTTTAATAGGCGTCGAGGATGACGAAATCGTCGCTATAGGCGGCTTGAAAAGAGTATCGGATACCTGCGGGGAAATAAAGAGGATCAGGGTCCGCAGGGACCGCCAGAAACAGGGGCTGGGACAGGAAATAATGACCAGACTCATTGAAACGGCTGAAGAACTGGGATATCAAGAACTGAAGCTGGATACCCTGGAAAACAACCTGCCGGCACAGCGGCTTTTTGAGGGGCAGGGATTCATGGAAACACGCCGGGGAAACCTCGGCTCTTATCATCTCATTTACTATAAAAAACGACTCACTCCACGTGAATAATAAAAAAGGCGGTGAATGTTGTGGACACAGTTGTAAAAGAAAAATTCCTGGAACTCTGGAACAAATACTTCAACGATGCCGAATTGCCCATCACATTCTACTATTCCGATGAGCCGGGTACCGCCGAGGCGGTAAAACCGGACTCGGTGCCGCAGTGCGTCATCGGGGCGCTGGCTAAAGTGCGTAACGGGGAATCCCTGGCTTTCGATGTCGATGCGGTGGGCTGTCCGGGGGGCAAAAGATATCTTGGCTTTACCAATACCATAATGCCTGACTTCGAATATTTTCTCTCCTGCGGTATCCCCGGCAAGCTGGAAGGCGAACGCTATAAGAAGACACCGGAAATGGTCAAGGAATTCATGGAAAAAGAAATGCCGCAGATAGAAGCACCAGCTAAATACATTATATTCAAGCGTTGGGACAAGCTGGAAGCAGCCGATAATCCGGTGGTGGTTATTTCCTTCGCCGGACCGGATGTGCTTTCCGGACTGTTTACGCTGGCCAGTTTCGACGAAGCCGAGCAGAACATGGTGATAGCTCCATTCGGGTCCGGCTGCTCCACCATCGTGCATTATCCCTACCTGGAAAAGGATTCAGAGCATCCCCGCGGCATTATCGGCATGTTCGATGTCTCGGCACGTCCTTACGTAGATAAAGATAACCTGACGTTCGCCACACCGATGAGCAAGTTCATCCGCATGATAGAAAACATGGAAGAGAGCTTCCTGATTACGCCGTCTTGGCAAAAGGTGCAGAAAAGGATTAAATAATCTACAATTTAATAAAGATGGTGAAACTAGCCAGGCAGGATTTTATAAAGGTTATTTCTTTCCTGGGGGGACTTGTTGTCTTTTCTCCTGCCGTCCTGCCTGTTCAAAAAGAAGACCGAGATGACGAAGATAAGTGTGGTAAGCACCGCCGATAGAACCACCGGAACTCGAAAAGCTATTGAATTATTGAATATCAATCTGTTCAAGGGGAAGTCCGTGGTGCTCAAGCCGAACTTCAATACCGCCGACCCGGCTCCAGGCTCCACCCATAATGATACATTGCGTTCCCTGATTCTAACCCTGCAGGATATGGGCGCCGGGAAGATAACCCTGGCGGAACGAAGCGGCCCCGGCGATACCACCCATCACATCATGGAGACTAAGGGTGTCCTGCATATGGCCAGGGAACTCGGCTTTGATGTTGTCGACCTGCAGACGATGGACCGGGACGGCTGGGTGCTGGTGCAGCCCGAGGGCAGCCACTGGAAGGAAGGTTTTCTCTTCCCCAGGATATACCGGGAGGCGGAATCAATCGTGCAGACCTGCTGTCTGAAAACGCACCAGTTCGGCGGCCACTTTACCCTGTCGCTGAAATGCTCGGTGGGCATGGTACCACCGGGATTGGGGCCGGGGGGCGATTATCCCTACATGAACGAACTGCACAGTTCACCCCACCAGCGGAAGATGATTGCCGAGATTAATACGGCCTATACGCCCGACCTGGTGGTGCTGGACGGGGTGGAGGCTTTCGTGGACGGGGGGCCGCATATCGGCAAGCGGGTTAACGCCAACGTCATCATCGCCGGCACCGACCGCATCGCCATCGACGCGGTAGGCGTGTCGATATTACGTCTGCTGGGAACAACTCCAGAGGTAATCCGGGGTAGAGTGTTCGAACAGGAGCAGATAGCCCGGGCGGTGGAGCTGGGACTGGGTATATCTTCGCCCGACCAGATAGAGTTCGTCACCGGTGATGCCGAAAGCGAAGAGCTAGCCGGTAAAATCCGGCAAATCCTCACCGCCGGGTAGGCTTAACTTATCCCTACACGGACCCTTTCGTGACATCGTCCGGATAGCAAGCCCCAACGTGGAGGTTATGTTGATAATCAGCCGTCCCCTTTTTTGCCTTTTTCACGCCTTTAGGCTACAATTGCAGGGCATGGAAAGAACCGCTATTATCTAAGATATGATTAAGCGTGAATATGAAATTCACCTTGATTTAGCACCCACGGGAGGATAGTAAGATGCCGGAATATAACCATGACGATAGTGGTCTTGCATCAGGAGGCGTTATAGATTACCGGAAATACTGCCGGGATATCCCGGATTATCCCAAGAAGGGCATTATCTTCAGGGATATTACCGGACTTCTAAAGAACGGCCCGGTATTCAAACAGGCCATCGACGAGATTGCCGGTCACTATAGCACGAAACAGGTTGATGTTGTGGTTAGTATCGAGGCGAGAGGCTTTCTCATCGGCTCGGCATTAGCCTACCGCCTGGGTACCGGTCTGGTACCGGTAAGAAAGAAGGGGAAATTACCCTGGCGGGTGTACCGCAAAGCCTATGACCTGGAATACGGGCAGGACCATCTTGAGGTCCATCAGGATGGTATCGAGCCTGAACAAAACGTACTTATTGTTGATGACGTGATTGCTACCGGCGGCACTGTTGAGGCGGTAGCCACACTAATAAGGGAGATGAAGGGTAATATTATCGGCGCTGCGTTCCTGATGGAACTGGTTGAGCTCAAGGGGCGAGAAAAGCTTATAGATATCCCCCTTTTATCATTAATTAAATACTAGTAATGCCGTATCCGGTCGGTAGATTCTTTACCCTCTTTGCCTTCCACCACCCCTTTAGGCTACAATAGGCTGTTATGTTAGCCAAGGTGAGAAGCGGGGCAATCGTCGGTCTGGACGGCGCTATCGTCGAGGTTGAGGTGGATATCTCCAGCGGACTCCCCTCTTTCACGATAGTCGGACTACCGGACGCGGCGGTGCAGGAAGCGAAAGAAAGGGTACGCGCCGCCATACGCAACTCCGGCTTTACCTTTCCCACGAAGCGTATCGTGGTCAACCTGGCGCCGGCCGACTTGAAAAAAGCGGGGCCGGCCTATGATTTACCCATTGCCGTCTGCATCCTGATGAGCTCCGAGCAGGTCACCGCCGACGTCGATGATGTCATGTTCCTGGGAGAGCTTTCGCTCGACGGCAGCCTCCGGCATACCAACGGAGTCCTGCCCATGGTAGCCCTGGCCCATGAAGAAGGAATTTCTACCGTTATCGTCCCCGAAAGCGACGCCGGAGAGGCGCTACTGATAGAGGGGGTAAAAATTATCCCGGTGTCCACGCTGTCGCAGCTGGTAAGCTATCTCCGCGATGAAATACCGTCACCGGAATATACCCCCGAAGCCGCGACAGAGTCAGCGGCACCGCTGGTTAATATCACCGACCTGGCCGAAATCAAGGGACAGGAACACGTCAAGCGCGCCCTGGAAGTGGCGGCTGCCGGCGGCCATAACATGATAATGTGCGGGCCCCCCGGCAGCGGTAAAACATTGTTGGCACGGGCCCTGCCGTCAATACTGCCGCCGATGACTAACGACGAAGCCCTCGACGTAACCAAAATATACAGCGTCAGCGGCCTGCTGCCATCGGATACGCCCATGGTCCGGCAGCGGCCTTTCCGGGCTCCTCATTACACCATATCCAATGCCGGCCTGGTGGGCGGCGGACACTACCCCAAACCCGGCGAAATCAGCCTGAGTCACCGCGGCGTCCTCTTCCTCGACGAATTACCGGAGTTCGGGCATTCTTTACTGGAAGTGCTGCGGCAGCCGCTGGAAGATAAAAGGGTCACCATCAGCCGGGCACAAGGCAGGGTCACCTTCCCTTCTAATTTTATGCTGGTTGGGGCGATGAACCCGTGTCCCTGCGGCTTTTACGGCGACCCGTTTCGTAATTGTACCTGCCCGGCCAGCCTGGTATCGCGCTACCAGCGCCGTATCAGCGGGCCATTCATCGACCGCGTGGATATCTTCGTGGAAGTACCGCACATTGATTACGAGAAACTCACCGATGAAAGACTGGGAGAGCCCTCACGGGTTGTCCAGGAACGCGTTACCGCAGCGCGTCGGCGTCAGCTACAACGGTTTGAAAATACGAATTTAACCAGCAACTCCGAGATGACCCCGGCCGAAATCCGCGAGTTCTGCCATGTAGATGACGATGCCCAGGGCCTGCTTCAGGCAGCCATGAAACAGCTATATCTTTCGGCGCGAGCTTTCCACCGGATTCTCAAGCTGGCACTGTCTATCGCCGATTTGGAGGCCTCAGATACTATCAGGACCCAGCATGTAGCCGAGGCAGTGCAGTACCGGCCTAGAAGGACCGAGGACTAGGCATGGACGAATATCTGAGAAATAACCGGGACTTATGGAATGAAATTACACCAATACACGCTCGGTCGAACTTCTACGACGTCGAGGGATTCAAGAGCGGCAGGAGCAGTATGCTCTATCCGATAGAGCTTGAAGAGGTGGGGGATGTCAGCGGGAAGTCCCTGCTCCACCTTCAGTGCCATTTCGGCATGGATACTCTTGCCTGGGCGAAGCTGGGAGCGAAAGTAACGGGCGTAGATTTTTCGGATAAAGCCATAGATCTGGCACGCTCTCTAAGCAAAGAACTGGGGATAGAAGCAGACTTCGTTTGCGCCGATATCTACGACCTGCCGGAGAACCTGAATGGTACGTTCGACATCGTCTACACTTCCGGTGGTGTTCTGTGCTGGCTCCCCGACCTGAAACGGTGGGCTGAGATAATCACTCATTTCCTCAAGCCGGGAGGTTTTTTCTATATTTTAGAGGGTCATCCCTTCAGTTGTGTTTTTGACGATTCACCGGATGTTACAGAACCAATAGTCAAATACTCATACTTCCACATGCCGGAACCTACGAAATGGGAACCTGAAAGTGACTATACCTCACCGGCAAAAGGATCTTTAGAGTGGATAAACAATGATCCTGACGCTGTGGTTACCCACGGTTCATACGAATGGACTCACGATATGGGTGATATAATCAACAGCCTTATCTCTGCCGGACTCAGGATTGAGTTCCTCCACGAGTTCCCCGTAATCTTCTACAAATGTCTACCCTTCATGGAGCGTGACGATGACTGCATGTGGCACGTAAAGGGAAATAAGATACCGCTTATCTTTACACTGAAGGCAACAAAACCTTAGCCTGAAACAGGTGTACAATAACGTATCCCGTTTGTTCGCTTCAACACAATTATGGTATGCTAATCCAAGAGGAGTCACCATGAATTTCATTACCCAAAAGAAGAAAATACTGGCGTCTATTCTCGTGCTGTCTTTGCTTATCACCCTGGTTTTTACCGCCACCGCCTGCGAGAGCCTGGGACTGAACAGTACGACGGATGAGCCGACGGATACGGAGGAGACAGGTGTCATCACCAGCGGTGATGAAGCCGAACTGGCCGTATACCAGCGGCTACTGGCACAGGCCGAAAGCCCTGAAGCCAAGTTATACCTTTCCGATTTCTACACTAATTCCTATAACTGGAGCGTGCAGTCCGAATATTTCCGCGACGGCTCGGCGACGTGGCTGGTATCCGTGGATATGACGGAAGAAACCGAATGGGACCATGAGCCATACTGGCAGCGCGCCGGCTGGTTCGTACTCAAGGATGGCAGCGTAATACCGGCCAACCTGTACCAGCTAAATGCCCTGAGAATCGAGGCCGACCTTCAGTCATTGAGCATTGCACCGGAAACAGAATGATTCAAGGGTCAGAATTCCCTTGTTTGGTAATGGCAATAATCTTCAACTTATGGCATCGGGAGTTATAATCATAGGAGGGAGATAAAATGCCCAAAGTCAATTACGATAAATACCTGGTAAAGAAACCTGCCTACGAAGTCGGTGTTCAGGCTGTAGGCCGCCACAAAGGCCACCAGGTCCCCTCGATGACCTACATGAGCAACGCTCTGGTGCCGGGCAGCAACACCTACGTGGAAGTAAGCTGGATATACGATGTACCGACCCCCAATCCCTATATCTTCGAGCACGCCCATAATTACAACGAGATTGTAATGCACATCGGCAGCGACCCGAATGACCCCGAAGCACTCGGCGGTGAGATGACGATAGAGGTAGAGGGGCAGCCCCTTTCTTTCGACCGGACGACGGCCCTTTTCCTTCCCGCCGGCACCAAGCACGGCCCGCTGACCTGGCAAAAAGTGACCCGTCCCCATATAGAAATGACGGTGATGCTGGGCTGCGGCGATTTCGCCCTGGCCAGTCCCGGCAGAAATCCGAGCGAGTAAAATGGCGTTGGTCTACCAATAACCATGTTGTAATAGAAATACCAACACAAGGAAGTGGAGAAAATGGAAAATTATAAACATGCCAAATATATCGTTACCGATGCTAAAACAAACATGAAGCTGCCCGATTACCGCATTGGCGGCCGGCAGGTCCAGCAGGACCCCAACCGAAGGAACACACGGGTAATGTGGCTGGATGATGATGTTGTCCCGGGCGCCTTCTACACGGAATGTCTCTGGTTCCTGCCGGGAATGGGCTCCGAACAGGTCAAAGTTGAAACTCACCAGCACCCTTTCAGCGAGGTCGTAGCATTCTTCGGGACCAACTTTGAAGATTTTCATGATCTGGGTGGTGAAGTAGAACTGTGGCTGGAAGATGAAAAAATCATCATGACCCAAAGCTTCTCGGCCTTCATACCCGCCGGAATGGACCACTGCCCGTTGATTATCAGGAGGGTAGACCGGCCTATGTTTCACTTTACTGTCGGCCCCGGAAAAGAGTACGGCTAGAAAAACAGGACATTATCCTGAAATCATAATCACAAAGAAAGGAAAAGTAGAAATGGGAAAATACGATAAATACATCTGCACCGAATTGAAACCCGATATCCCGCTGCCGCCCTATCGCGAATGGGAGCGCGACATGATCGGCGACGGGCCGTGGGAAGGCTACCACCGCTCCCTGGAGCACGTGGTCTGGACGGACGCCAACGTCATTCCCGGTTGCTTCTATTCGGAGATGGTCTGGCAGTGGAGCGAGAAATACCCCGGCACCAGGCCGCGTCCGAAGTTAACCCCGGAGCAAATTGAAGCGATGAAGGATAAGCCCGGCGCTCAGGGCGTTCCCCCACACTCCCACCCCTTCCCGGAGCTTCTCTCCTTCTTCGGAACAGACCCAGAACACCCGGAGGACCTGCGCGGCGAAGTGGAATTCTGGATAGAGGACGAAAAATACGTCTTTACCAAGAGCTTCGTACTCTACATTCCCGCCAATGTCGTCCACTGCCCGTTCAAGCTCCGCAACGATGACTCCTTTTTCCATTACACCATCGGCCCCGGCGGCGAATACGTTTAACCATCCGAATAAAGAGAGAGAAAGGAAATGCTCATGGCAAGAAAATACGAAAAGTTGTTCGTGACCCAGGATAAACCCGGTTATCAGTATCCCGCTTACATGCATTTCGACCCCAAGACCACCCGGCGGATGGCTTATATCGACCAGGATACCGTCAAGGATGCAGAGTTCGGCTGCGAGAATATATGGTTGTTGCCCGGCGCCCCCGAAGAGCGGAAAATCATGGACGCCAACACCCAGCCTTATGACCGATACTTCGGCTTCTACAGCTATAACTACGAAAACATCCGCGACCTCTGCGCCGAAATGGAGGTCTACATCGGCGGGGAAAAGCACATCGTCAAGAAAAGCGGTGCCATCTTCATACCGGCTAATCTGGAGGTTGGTCCCTGGACATTCCGCAATATCACCAAGCCCATCTTCTTTACCATCGAATTTCCCTGCGGCGAAGGCCTGAATAAAAAGTATACTTAACTATTTCCGGAGAATCCCGGTATTGAGGAGGATTTCGGCATGCCTGAATCCAAATACGGCAAATACATAGTTAGCGAGCTTAAACACCCTGCGTCCGAGGCACCATGGAATCCACCAGTTTCATCAGCAGGAAAAGGCAGGGGCGGTCGGGTACTGTACCTGGACAGCGAATTAATCCCCGGAGCTTTTTACATGGAATGTGTCTGGGTAATGCCCCGTCCTGCTCTTTCCGAAGAGGAAATAGAAGCTGCCAAGGCGGTAAGTCCTAAAGCACATGCCCACGATTATGACGAAATTATCGCTTTCTTCGGGACAAATCATGATGATCCCTACGATCTTGGCGCCGAGGTCGAACTATGGCTGGAAGACGAAAAGCATATAATTACTAAAACCAGCCTGGTGTTTATACCGGCAGGACTAAAGCATTCCCCGTTGGTATTCCGCCGGGTGGACCGCCCGGTATTCCACTACACCACCGGCCCGGGCAAGACATATTTCTAGAAAGAGATAGAAAAGTCAGTATTCCTTGAGGAAGCCGGCGATAGTATCGGCCAGGTCGCGGGCATAGTCCTCCACGAACTGCCGGGCTGCGTCGGCATCATAAGCAGACGGATTACCGAAATATCCGTGAGGGATAAGTTTCCTTATCTCCTCGTCCCCTTTACCCAGGCCCCGGAGGTCTTCGTCCGTTAATTCGGAGTCCGGCAGTGTCTCAGCCAGTTTGGTATCCACGTCGTCCGGATAATAATGGGCCATTATCCCCGTTTCCAGCGAACCCGCATGGTAATCAACGTATTTTCCGGACTCACCCATCGACGGCGGTGACTGCTGTACCAGTATGTAGTCCTCGTTACCGGTCAGCCGGAATCGGTCAACATCCGTAGGCTTAATAATGCTGCGAGCGGCCACGCCCGTAGCGTCACGGGCTTCTTGCACCGCCTCAAGGATGGCTTTACAGTGATGATAGTCGGCATGCCAGTTGATGGTGAAGACCCGGCTCAGTCCCCAGCCGTGTAATGAAGCCAGTATATCATAGATTAAAGCTTTCATCGTCTCTTTCCTGACCGAGAAGGTACCGGCGAAAGCAGCCGTGCCGGCGCTGATGCCCCAGTACTGCGGCGGGCCGATGAGAGTCTTTACCCCTTCCGCTTCAAGATTACGCCGGGTCAGGACGCTCATTATGTAGGCGGTGTAGGTATCCATCGCCGGCCCGATGTGGGGTCCGTGCTCCTCGATGATGCCCACCGGTAATAAAACAATAGCGTCCTGCCGGGCGGCTTTTTCTATTTCCGGCCATGGCATTTCTGCCATGGTTTCATCGAATATCGAATAACCCATTTCGTCATACCTCCTTGGTGGATGAAAATAAGAAAAATCCCGAGAGGATTTAAAATACTCCCGGGACTTTCATAATTCCATATTATAAAATCTTATTCCCGCCGTCAAAGCACGAAGCGTAGGATAACGCCTATCAGCAGCAGAAAAACTCCCAAAAAAATGGCTATCCATCCGCCGGTTCGCAGGGCTCCCGGCTGAGGACCCTCAACGTGGTTGAGCGAAAATTCCCTTAAATCATACTTCTGGGACAGGGCATCAAAGAGCCGTTTTTCCTCGCGTCGACCCCAGAGAATCCCCAGAATCCCGAGAAGAATAAATCCACCTCCCGCACCCATCAGTATAATCGTATCCCCTGGCGACATATCTCAAATAACTCCCTGGTACGGAACGCTTTCAATGCCTATGATATGCCATCCATCGGGAATATTCAAATCACGTTCCCCGTGAGTCCGATACTATTTAACCTGAACGGTAGCGCCGGCGGCTTCCAGCTTCTGCTTGGCATTAGCCGCTTCCTCCTTGGTAATGCCTTCTCTGACCGGCTGCGGGGCGCCTTCCACCAGGTCCTTGGATTCCTTGAGACCCAGCGAAGTAAGTTCGCGGACGGCCTTGATGACGTTAATCTTGTTGGCGCCGAATTCCTGAAGTATTACGGTGAATTCCGTTTGCTCTTCAACATCAGCCGCGGCAGCGGCTACAGGGGCGGCGGCCATAGCTACCGGAGCGGCGGCACTGACGCCGAACTCTTCCTCCAGGGCTTTGACCAGTTCCGCCAGCTCCATGACGTTCATTTCCTTGATGGCGGCCATGATGTTATTTATAGAGCCGGACTTCTTGGACTTGGCCGGCGCCGGTTTCTCGGCGGTTTCGGCTTTAGCTGCCTTGGGTTTCCCGGCAGCTTCCTCTTTAGCCGGTTCTTCAGCCTTGGGTTCTTCGGCGGGGGCTGCTTCTTCGGCCGGTTTTTCACCTTTCGGTTCTTCTACGGCGGCGGCTTCTTTCTTCTCTTCATCTGCCATGATTACTGTCCCTCCAGTTGTGTAATTCTAGCCTGCAGGGCACCCATCACGTTCCTGATGGGGCCGGCGAGTACATTTACAAGACCGGTAATGGGGCTTTGAATTCCCCCGATTACCTGGGCGATTAATACTTCTTTGGTCGGCAATCTAGCCAGACTCTCAACATCTTTAGATGAAAGTATGGTGTCACCGAAAAATCCGTTCTTGATAGCCAGGGTGGATTTATTGGCGGTTATATACTCCGTTACGGCCTTGGCGGTATCCGGCACTTCTCCGGACCCCAGAGCGACGGCTACCGGGCCGGTAAATAGGTCGGCGATATCTTCCCTACCCGCTTGCCGGAAGGCTATCTGCGCTAGGGAGTTTTTCACCACCCGGTATTCCACGCCCGCTTCGCTTAATTTCCGGCGCAAAGCGCTCAACTCGGTAGTCGTCAGTCCCCGGTAGTCGGTAAGAATCCCGATACTGCATCTGGTAAAGGCGTCCTGCAGACTTTCGACGAGATTTACTTTCTTTTCCGTAGGCATTTTCACCTCCTGAAAGCATCCGTACTTCCCAGATTGTATTCTACAAAGAAAAATCCCCGTGACAACTGCACGAGGACTCGTTGGTCTATCCCGATATTAATCGGTGATTCCTCGGCAGGCGTTTCACATTAAGTCCCGACCGGGACACCCGCTGTCTCAGGATTCTTCTTCAGTTGTTAACGATTCATTATATCACGAACCAGACCGTTAAAGCTAGCTGGCGGTTAAGGTAAGGGTCTGTGATAAGTCCAGCTTTATACCCGGTCCCATGGTGGTGGTTACATAAGCGCTTTTTATATACTGCCCCTTGGCGCCGCTGGGCCTGGCTTTGACAATAGCTTCGATGATAGAAGTAAGGTTTTCCAGCAGCATTTTCTCCTCGAAACTTGCCTTACCCAGGGCAACATGAATGATGGCAGTTCTATCCAGTTTGTATTCCACCCGGCCCTTACGAGCGTCTTCGATAACCCGGGGCAGATCATTCATCGCGACGACGGTGCCGGACTTGGGGTTGGGCATCAAACCCTTTCTTCCCAGTATTTTGCCGAGTTTACCGACCTTGCCCATCATCTCCGGGATAGCGATGGCGGTATCGAATTCCAGCCAGCCGTCTTCTATCTTCTTGATTATTTCATCGTTTCCGATGTAATCGGCTCCGGCCGTCTCGGCTATCTTTTCCGATTCTCCCTGGGCAAACACGAGTACTCTGACCCTTTTACCCAGTCCGTGAGGCAATAAGGCTACTCCCCTGACCTGCTGCGCGGCGTTGCGGGGGTCGAGTCCCATGCGCAGGTGAAGCTCAACCGTTTCATCAAATTTAGTGTGGGAGGTCTTCTTGACCAGTCCTATGGCTTCTCCGGGTGTGTAGGCTTTAGACCTGTCTACCAGTTCGGCGGCTTCCTTGAACTTGGTACCGTGTTTTACCATTTTATTCCACCTCTATGCCCATACTCCGGGCAGTACCTTTAATAATTTTTTCAGCGGCCTCAATGCTGTTGGCATTCAGGTCTTTAACTTTGGCTTCGGCTATTTCCCGGAGCTTGGCACGGGATAATGTCGCCGCTGTTTCATGGCCCGGCCTTTCGCTGGCTTTCTCCAGCGTCAGCGCTTTCTTCACTAAATCAGAGGTCGGCGGTGTCTTGGTGATGAATGTGAACGACCTGTCTTCATAGACGGTTATTTCTACCGGGACGATAGAACCCGCCTGGTTGCCGGTGCGGTCGTTATACTCTTTACAGAATGCCATGATGTTCAAGCCGTGCTGACCTAGAGCCGGGCCGACCGGGGGGGCCGGATTGGCCTGCCCTGCCGGAATCTGCAACTTGATTATTGATTTTACCTTCTTTGCCATCTCATCTCCCCGAATACTATAGCTTATCTATCTGCAGGAAATCGAGTTCCACGGGAGTTTCCTTACCGAAAAGGGAAAGGAATACCTTTACCTTGCCCTTGGACATATTTATCTCATCCACCACGCCGACGAAGTCGAGGAACGGGCCGTCGGTGACCCTGACGCTCTGACCTTTGCGAAAGCCCACTTTTACCTTGGGGACTTCAGCCGTCATCTGCTTCAGTATCTCGCCGACTTCACCTTCTCCCAACGGTGTAGGTGTGTTTCCGCTGCCCACGAATCCGGTAACACCGGGAGTATTGCGCACCACGCTCCAGCTGTGCTCATCCATATTCATCTGGACGAGTACGTAGCCGGGTAATATCTTGCGGGTGATGGTTCGCCTCCGCCCACCTCTCACTTCAATCTCATCTTCGGTGGGAATTACTACGTCAAATATCTCATTCCCGGAGTCCATGAATTTAATACGCTGTTCCAGGTTCTTTTTCACGCGCTCTTCATGCCCGGAATAAGTGTGTATCACATACCACTTTTTATTATTATCCGCCACGGATAGCCTCGCTGCTTTCGTTGCTGGAAATTGTGACGATTACCCTGTACATCAGATAATACGCCGCTGAAAAGGAAATTCCATTATTATTTTCCGGCTAAAAATAATTTGCCGACAAGTTCGCTGAAACCAAAATCCAGTGCCCCCAGAGCAACACCGGCAGTTATCGTTACAATAATTACCAGGACAGTCAGATAGGCCAATTCTCTCCTGGTAAGCCAGACCACCTTTTTCAGCTCATTGATGATTTCTCCAACGTAGCTGAAAAGCCTGAACCGCCTTTTCTTGGTAGCAACCTGCTGTGTCATTATCAGATTCTTCCCGGCCTATCCTTAATTCTTCCCCTTATTTGGCTTCTCGGTGTACACGATGTACCCGGCAACGGGGGCAGTATTTATTAAGCTCCAGGCGTTGTGTATCGTTCTTCCTGTTTTTACTGGTGGTATAGGTTCTTTCCTTGCACTCGGTACAGGCAAGGTAAATTACCCCTCGGGCGTCTGCTTTCTTAGCCATAACTATTCAATGATACGGGTAAAGGTGCCGGCACCTACCGTTCTGCCTCCTTCTCTAATCGCGAACCTCAGACCCTTTTCCAGAGCCACGGGGTAAATGAGCTTAATCTTCATGTTAATATTATCGCCGGGCATAACCATCTCGACGCCTTCCGGTAGCTCGATAGTACCGGTAACATCGGTGGTGCGGATATAGAACTGGGGCTTGTAACCGTTAAAGAACGGGGTATGACGGCCGCCTTCATCTTTGGTCAGAACATAAACCTGGCCTTCCGCATAGGTATGGGGCTTAATCGTACCGGGTGCGGCCAGTACCTGTCCGCGTTCGATGTCTTCGCGTTCAACACCGCGGAGCAAAGCGCCGACGGCGTCGCCGGCTTCGGCTTCATCCAGGGATTTATGGAACATTTCCAGCCCGGTGACGACGACCTTGCGGGGTTCGTGGTGCAGACCGACGATTTCTACATCGTCGCCGACTTTTACCGTACCGCGTTCTACCCTGCCGGTAGGCACGGTACCACGCCCTTTGATTGAGAAAACATCCTCGACGTGCATCAGGAACGGCTGGTCCTTGGGGCGATCCGGAACCGGAATATAGGCATCGACGGCATCCATAAGCTTGAGGATAGGGCCGCACCATTCACATTCCGGCTTGCCGCAGCCGCATTCGAGAGCTTTGAGAGCGCTGACCCGGACTACGGGAATCTCGTCACCCGGGAATTCATATTTGCTCAGCAATTCCCTGACTTCGACTTCAACGAGCTCGAGGAGCTCTTCATCATCCATCATATCCACTTTGTTCAGGGCTACCACGATGTAGGGCACCTGTACCTGTCTTGCCAGGAGAACGTGCTCTCTCGTCTGTGGCATCGGGCCGTCGGGAGCGCTGACTACCAGTATCGCGCCATCCATCTGGGCCGCACCGGTGATCATATTTTTAATAAAGTCGGCGTGCCCCGGGCAGTCGATATGCGCATAGTGCCGGTTGGCAGTCTCATATTCAATATGAGCGATGGCAATCGTAAGACCTCTCGCCTTTTCTTCAGGGGCATTATCAATGCTATCGAAGGCGCGGAACTCGTTATTCCCGACTCCTGCTGCCGCCAATACCTTGGTTATCGCCGCCGTAAGTGTAGTTTTACCATGGTCAACGTGACCGATGGTCCCTACGTTTACATGGGGTTTTGACCTGTCAAATTTTTGTTTAGCCATTTCAGCCTCCCTTTTTCCGAGCCCACAATCAGATTCGAACTGATGACCCCGTTCTTACCAAGAACGTGCTCTACCAACTGAGCTATGTGGGCATCGGTTTCATTATACAGATTTTATTGTCTACTTGTCTATAGTTTTACCTTTTACCGGTCAATTTATATATGGTGGAGAGGGCAGGATTCGAACCTGCGTAGCCCTTAGGGCGGCAGATTTACAGTCTGCTCCGATTAACCACTCCGGCACCTCTCCCCGTTTGACCCCCAGGGACAAAAGCCCGAGGAGGGATTCGAACCCGTCAACCTGCCGATTACAAGTCGGCTGCGCTTCCATTGCGCCACTCGGGCGCCAACTAATATAAGTTTTAAAAGGGGCAACTTAAGTATTATAAAAACGGCATTGGTAAAAGTCAAGCTGCAGGCGTAGATATTCCATTCATCAACCCTAATAAATAGCCAGCCTCTTCCTTCTGAAGAAATAACCGGCCAACAACCCGATAATCAATCCACCGATATGAGCCTGCCAGGCTACCCCGGTGGTAAACGACAAGACAACAAAAATGACAAGCACAACCACCCAGAGAGGCATGGGAAAGATGAAATATAGATATACCCTCAAATTAGGCACCAGCACCACCATGGCCCCCGCCACGGCATATACCGCCCCGGATGCGCCTACAGCTATTGAAAAGGAATCACCCAATCCCAGATATAACAGGTTGCCGGCCAACCCACCGATAAAATACACAAGGATGAACCACTTGTTTCCCACCAGTCGAGACAAGTAAGAGCCGAAGAAGAAGAGCGTAATCATATTGAAGAAGATGTGTAAGAATCCCGCATGGATAAACATAGCTGTGAAGATAGTCCAAGGTCTTTCCACAAAGTAGTACGGAATCAATCCCAGGTAATAGGTAAATTTATCTGTATGGACAATACTAAAGTCACCTAAAGGATACCAGGTGGCTGTGGCAAACATCATGGCAACGAAAACCACCAGGTTTGCGGCAATGATAGCGAATACAGGACTAATCCCGAAGTTGAAATAACTCCTGGTCCGTCTGCCCCCCGATGAATCCCACCGCCCCCGGGAGGTCCTCATATAATCTCTGTCACCTAACGGCAATAAATACCTCTCCGCCGATTTCCAGTTATACTTATATTATACCAGCTTTGGTCAGGTGATAATAGACTCGTGATACTTGACTTAAGAATATGGAAAAGCGATAATATTTAGCAGGCCTCACAAAGCGTTCCCCGATAGCTCAACGGTAGAGCGAGCGGCTGTTAACCGCTAGGTTCATGGTTCGAATCCATGTCGGGGAGCCAACTTATCCCTTCGCTTTATCTCCACCGAACCTGATATTATTAATCCTAGGAATGAAAATGGAATTACCCGGCCTTAATAAGTCGGGCAGTTCATGGGAACATCAGGACAACCAAGCAGAATATACCCTACTAGGATTTAGATATCACCAATCACCCCTGAATTCCAGCAACATTGCTTGGATTTTATCAAACGGTAAGTTAGAATTATGGGATAAGATGAGGAATGGCGAGATGTTCCGTAACGGAGGGCACGATGACGGCCAATAAAAAGAACGAAGTGTCAAGAGAAGCGATTGTCAAACGACTCAAGCGGATAGAGGAGCAGGTACGCGGTCTTCAGAAAATGGTTGCTGATGAACGTGAATGCGAGACTATAATAACCCAATTAGCGGCGGTTCGTTCCGCTATTGATAGCGTTGGGGCGCTGGTACTCAATAATTACGTACAAATCTGCGCTCCTAAAGGTAGCAATTCTGACCCCGGTGTCTATGAATCTATGGTACGGGTAGTCGGTATATGGGGCAGAGTGCGATTAGGCGAGTAGGTATTATCGGTCTGGTTAAAGAAGGGCTAGCTGCTTTCTTTAGATATCTCGTCATACCACTTGCCGTAGTGGCTTCTGGCATAGTGCTTAGAGATTTTCCCATCCCACATAGAACGCAGTGATTCCGTCATTCGGGGATGAAGAGAACCGGTATAAATATGTACCAGCAGCATGAGAAAAGCCAGGACAAATGCAAAATCGTGGACAACCACCATCCACTGGAAAACACCCGGTGACAGAGTATCCTTGAGGAACCACATCAAGAAACCGGATACCGCAAAAAGCACCCCGGTAAAAAGCACAATAAACTCCCACATCTTTTGTCCGGTATTCACGTGCCCCTGCGGAAACATCTTGGACTCGTCACCCCCGAAGTAATAATCGGGTGCCTTGGTTATCCATCGAAAGTCGTCCCTGGTCCACGTTAAAGTCTCTTTGATGAATCTTAATGACATCCGGGGACTGAAAATAAAATACACTATCGGTATGCCGACGAAGAATATCACGGCAATACGGTGGATAGACCTGGTAAGGCCACCCGCGGCCGGACCGCCCAGGCCGGGGAGAAACAGGATAGCCCCTGTGACCAGTAATACCAGAAAAGACGCCGTATGAATCCAGTGAAACCAGACAGTGCGTTTCCTGAAGCGTTCGACCACTCGTGGCTCTGCCATTACTTCTCTCCCTTCCTCATCCTGTACCGGGCGGCCAGATAATTCAGCCCGAAGCCGGCCAGCGCGACAATCGCCAGTCCGGAGCCGACCCACTTAAAGATATCACGGACAGTGCTGGCGGCGGGTACTTCGGGATCGGCGGGGAGGTCGTATACTTCCGGTGCATCATCAAGGACATACATCACGTGCAGGCCGCCCCCTTCATTGAGGCCGTAAACCGAGGCTTCGATGTTGCTCTGACGCAGATCGGCAACCCTTGCCTCTGACTGCGTCATTAAATCGGTGCGTTCGCCGTAGGTAATCGCACCGGTAGTACAGGCGGCGGCGCAGGCCGGCGGTTCACCGTTGGTAACACGGTCGTGGCAGAAGGTGCATTTATTCATAATAGCCACACCGGTAAGGCTATTATTCTCCATCTGCGGTACATCGAAAGGACAAAATTCTGCGCAGTAGCCGCAGCCCGAGCATTTCTCTTTATCGTACTGGACGAAACCCATATGATTATAGCTCAATGCACCCGTAGGGCAAACTTCAACACAGGCGGCGTTAGTGCAGTGGTTACACGCCTTCTTCCGGGATATCCATTGGTCACCCTTCTTAACCGGGTGGAGGGTAGTCCAGACATCGGACGAGAGGGCTGGGGGTTGTTCCAGTTCGGGATTGGCGGTCTCCGGCAGTTTGTTATAATCTTTACAGGCCGCATAGCACCACCAGCAACTGACGCACTTGGTAACGTCAATCAGCATGGCTTTGCCTTCATTGGTCTGCGAATTTTCAGCCATAGCCGCGGCCGGTGGCGACAGTAGCAACAGGCCGGTCGCTCCAGCGGCGCCTTTTAAGAAATCCTTACGACTTATTTCCATATATTATTACTGCCCTACAGGATCCGGAAATTCGTTGATGATAACGTCCTGGTTGGCATCTTTCTCCTCAACCCTGATATCTTCTTCGGTCAGGAAAATCTCACTATTATTATGACAGGCATCGCAGCTCTCGTTTTGCGGAGTATGCAGCTGGATGTTGTGGGGAGTGGCGTACTTCCAGGTTGAGACATTGTCGAAATTCGGAAAGAGACTTTCGCCATAAAAGTCGCAGGTACCGGCACAGGTCGGTACGTGGCGCAACACCACATATTCATAGGGTCTATCCGATGACCGCAACGGATTATAGCCTATTTCAAACTGCATTACGGAAGGTTCGCTGGTGCGGCAGGGCAGTCCTTCCGGGTCGACGGAGACATGGCAGCCGTAACAGTTCTTATAGGATAAAGAGTGGCAGACCTGGCAGGAAAGATCGCTCAGGTGTTGCTCGTGCTGGGGATTATCCTCCGTGTTGGTCCAGACGTCCTGATGGCAGTCTTCGCACTTGGCGGCATTGGGGTTATCGTAACGGGTATCCGCTATCTCACCCGAACCATGAAGCACATCAGTGTGACAATCGGTACAGAGCATCGTCTCCTGGGTCCAGTGGACGTCAGCCGGAATGCCCTCGTTATTGCCAAGGTATTCATCGCCGACGCGTGAGCCGTGGCAGGCAATGCAGTTATACTGCATGGACGGAGTCTCCCGGAACGTGTGGCCGGAAACGAGGCCACCTTCAAGCTCATCCGGGCGACTGACGTGACATTGACCACAGGATGTGTGGCACTCCTGGCAGTGATTTTCCATTACTGTAGCCAGCGCGGAACCTTCTGAAACATCACCTCCCCTGGCTACGAGAGCGGACTCAAAGCCGCTCAGCGTGGCGTGGAGGCTCAAATCGTGAGATTGGGCGATATCCTGGTGACAGGTGTTACAGTTGCCGTCAGACGGGTCGGTGATTATATTAACGTGCGCCAGCTTCTTATCATTTTCCTGGCTATCGCCGCCGTGGCAGATAACGCAGCCCACCTTACCGTGAGTGCTCTGCATGAACTCGGCATCCTTGACGAAGACCTTTTCCCATGCCTCCAACGGAGGTAAATCACCACCTCAGCCTTCACCCGTAGTTTCTTCTGAAGTGGCTTCTTCTACATCGACAGCCAGTTCCTTGAGGAGCGCTTTATCGGTATGGCAGGTAACACAGCTGCTGACCACCTCGTCTCCAGTTTCAGGTCCTATCAGGCCTTTATTGGAGCACCCGATGGTGACTAAAGCAATCAGAACAAAGATGATAGCAATCGCTATGACCAGTTTCTTCATTAGCCATTCCAATCTTTAGCTCTATTATTAAGCAACTGATGGTTATTATCCTGCCCGTCCGGAAAGTGATCCGGACAGGCAGGTCTATTATACACTATTACTGTTCCGTGGCGTAACCCGCGGCGCTGGCGGGGTCAAAGCACGCTCCGGCATTAATGGCCAGGTCATCGCTCCAGCCGCACATACCGAATTTCAGACTGTAGGCATCGTAACCCAGCATTTGCAGCAGGGCTGTTGCCTGAGCGGCGGAATGACCGGTCCAACAGTACACATATACCGGGGCGTCAGGATTAAGTTTATCAAGATTATCAACTAGGCTACCTATTGCAATATTGATAGCACCGGGGATGTGACCTCCGGCATAAAGTTCCGCGCTACGTATGCTGATGATGGTCATTTCTTCGCCTTCGGCTATCTTCATATTAAGGTCGGCGGCGGTGATATATTTGGGCGAAACGGTTTTTGCCGCGGCTAATATGATATCAGCCGTATTACTGGAAGTGGTATTATCCAGTACGGGCATACCGTAGGAACCCCCGGCGTTGACGGTAGTTTCGGTACTGAAGCTACCCTGGTCTGTCTCCGGGTTAAAGCGGGTTACATAAACAGCCGGGTCATTTGACCAACTGGACATGCCATTTCGTAGATTCTGGACATCGTAACCCAGTATACCGAGTACGGCAGCAGCAAAGGAAGCCGTTTGCCCGGTGTAGCAGTAAACCAGAATCTCTTCACCCATGGGTAGCGTCGTCAGGTCGCCGAAACTTATGTTCACCGCACCGGGAATATGCCCTTTGGCATAATCAGCGGCGCTGCGGAGGCTGACGATGTAGGGGGCATCTGATTCGGCAACTGCCATGTGAAGGTCAGAAGCCTGCATGTTCCCGGCCTTGTTGGGCAGGTAGTCAGCAACGGCACCCTTTACTACATCAAATTCCACTACCTCGGCGACGGTAGTCGTGGGTGAGGTTGTCGGAGACGTAGTGGCTGTGGTGATTTCACCTCCTCCACCACAAGCCGAAAGCAGCGGCATTGACAGCAGCGATGCCAGGAGTATTATTACTCCACCTAGAGTTATCCATAGTCTTGAACGCATCTGTATTCCTCCATGTTTAGTTAAATATTGCTTGATTATCTGCACACCGGCCAAAAGAGATGTCAGACTGGATCATGTGGTTGCCAGATAATACCGGTGGATAGAAAGGGTAATAGCTAAAAGTAATGATAGTATCAGTACTGTAGAATCTTATTGCTACGTCAGAGAGCATTCCAGCACGAATCATACCATACGGGGGCAGCCTAAGTCAACATTATTATTGTTTGACAGGCTAAATATTTCCAGAGTAGACTTGGAATTGAGCTACTTGTTCAAGAGATTCCGTAATCATGAAGAAAAAATACGTAATCGGCGGCGCGATAGTATTAGCGGCGGTAATATATCTGCTGTTTCTAATTATCAATGACTCCACCAGCTACTATTTAAAGGTAAGTGAATTCTATGATAGAATTGACGAATTTCAAGATTCCAATCTACGGATAGCCGGTAAAGTGGCGGATAACTCAATCGAGTGGAACGCCGAAGAACTCGACCTCAGATTTACCATCACTGAAGGCGGGGAACACATGCCGGTCATCTATAACGGGAGTCAACCGAACGGGTTTCAAGCGGGTGCCAACCTGCTGGTAGAGGGAAATTACGGCTCCGACAGTAAATTTCACGCCTCACAGCTTATATTGAGATGCTCCTCCAAGTATGAAGCTCTATTAGAATGAGTTAGATGATAGAAATCGGACGAATTGCCTTAATCATAGCTCTCCCTGTAGCGGTGTTCTCGGTATTTGCCTCCGTAATCGGTGCCCGGGCCGGGTCCGAGCGCCTGTACAAGAGCGCCCGGTACGGTATCCTGAGTATATTCGGACTCTACACCCTGGCATTAGCCCTGATTCTCTACGCGTTTTTTACCCATGATTTCGGTGTCAAGATTGTCGCCGAGCATTCCAGCCGCGACCTTCCCGCTCTATATTCATTAAGCGCCCTTTACGCCGACAAAGCGGGTTCGATGTTCCTCTGGGGGTGGCTGATATCACTCTTTTCGGCCCTGCTGGTCTGGCAGACAGGCAAGGCCAACCGAGGGGTTAGTTCTTACACCATCGCTATTCTGGCCGTTATCGAAGCATTTTATATAGTCCTAGTAACGCTGGTGGTTAACATCTTTACGCCACAGGCTTCCCCTGTCCCTGACGGTTTCGGTTTGAATCCGTTACTACAGAACTTCGGCATGCTGATACATCCCCCGCTTCTTTACCTGGGATTTGCCGGTTTTGCCGTCGTGTTTGCCCTGCTTGTGGCGGCGGTTATCAACCGCAGTCCGGATATATGGCGAAATACCCTGATGCGCCGCTGGGCAATATTTGCCTGGTGTGCCCTGGGCGTAGGCAATATTGTCGGTATGTGGTGGTCTTATAACGAGCTGGGCTGGGGGGGCTACTGGGCCTGGGACCCCGTGGAGAACGCCGGGCTGATGCCCTGGCTGCTGGGGACCGCTTTTCTTCACTCGATGACAATGGGCCGACAGAGGAATTACCTGAATTCGTGGGGTTTACACCTGATATTATTTACTTTTGTTTTTACCCTGCTCAGCCCCTTCATCACTCATGG
>DAOUER010000023.1:0-41484 GCA_034430375.1 Dehalococcoidales bacterium | reverse complement strand
TCGTATATCGTCTGCCCGGCCGATACGACGACATCTTTATCATCGACAGAGAAGTGAACGACGCTGTTATCTTCGGCATTGTCTATTTCGACTGTTGTTTCGCTGCTAATCCAGTATTTAGTCATTGTAATCTCCTTCTAACCTTTTATTACAGCATCGAACTTGCAGGAG
Organism: Dehalococcoidales bacterium; assembly: GCA_034430375.1. Classification (GTDB taxonomy): domain Bacteria; phylum Chloroflexota; class Dehalococcoidia; order Dehalococcoidales; family RBG-16-60-22; genus W425. The sequence goes on along the minus strand of DAOUER010000023.1, from coordinate 41,313 downwards.
TCATAGCAGGCCCCGCATTTGATGCACATTCCCTGGTTGATCTTATGAGCTTCTTTCTTTTCTCCACTGATAGCATTGGTGGAACAGGCACGGGCGCAGGCGCCGCAGCCAGTGCACTTATCGGGATCGATACTATACTCGATTAGTTCCCGGCAAACGCCGGCCGGACATTTCTTATCGTTGATGTGCGCCAGGTATTCGTCCTTAAAGTATTTTAAAGTGGACAGCACGGGATTGGCCGCCGAGCGTCCCAGGGCGCAGAGAGCACCGTTGCTGAGGATTTCACCGAGGTCGGTCATGACATCCAGGTCTTCCGGTTTGCCCTGACCGTGGCTGATCCGGTTCAGGATATCGCTCATCTTAGCCAGTCCCTCTCGGCAGGGCACGCACTTGCCGCAGGACTCTCCTTTGAGGAAATTGATAAAGTACCGGGCGACGTCAACCATGCAGTTGTCCTCGTCCATGACGATCATGCCGCCGGAGCCCATCATCGAGCCGAGTTTGGTCAGTTCATCGAAATCTACCGGCGTATCCAGGAACTCTTCGGGGATACAGCCGCCGGAAGGTCCGCCGGTCTGTACCGCTTTGAACTTCTTGCCGTCCGGAATGCCGCCGCCGATATCGTATATCATTTCCCGCAGGGTGATGCCCATGGGCACTTCCACCAGGCCGGAGTTATTAATCTTGCCGACCAGAGAGAATATCATGGTACCTTTGCTGCCGTCCGTGCCGATTTTCGAATACCAGTCGGCACCCTTGTTAATTATCAGCGGCACATTAGCCCAGGTCTTGACGTTATTCAGTAGACTCGGCTTGTCCCAGAGTCCTTTCTCCGACATGTGGGTATATTTGGCTTTCGGCTCGCCTATTTTACCTTCCAGGGAGGCTATCAGGGCGCTGGACTCGCCGCAGACGAAAGCACCGCCGCCTTTATTAATGGTTATGGTAAAATCGAAGCCTGAGCCCAGGATATTCTCGCCGAGCAGACCGTAGTCCATGGCCTGCTCGATGGCTAATCTGGCATGTTCTACCGCCAGGGGATATTCATTGCGGACATAAATAAAGCCGTTGTTAGAGCCAATAGCATAGGCGCCGATAATCATCCCCTCGATAACGCTGTGGGGATTACCTTCCAGGATACTGCGGTCCTGGTAAGCACCGGGGTCTCCCTCGTCGGCGTTGCAGAGCACGTACTTGGTATCGCCCTCGGTCTTGCGGCAGGACTGCCATTTGCGTCCGGTAGGGAAGCCGCCGCCGCCCCGGCCCCTTAAGCCGGCATCGGTTACTTCACCGACTATTTTTTCCGGCGTCATCTGGAAAAGGGCTTTACTCAGGGCGGTATAACCCCCCGCCGCGATGTATTGCTCTATATCGGTGGGGTCTATTTCGCCGTTGGCGCCCAGGATATGGCGGGTCTGTCTTTTATAGAAGGGGACATCCGGTTCGGAAATGATTTCCTCATTTGTGGATGGGTCGGTATAGAGGAGACGCTTGACGGTCTTGCCCTGTATTACCGTCTCGGCGACTATTTCCGGTACGTCCTCGGGCTGTACCCGCTGGTAAAAAATCTTCTGAGGGCCGATGACCACCAGTGGACCTCGTTCGCAGAAGCCGTGGCAGCCCGTTTCCTTGAATTCTATTTTCGCCTGGAGTTCTAGTCTTTCGATTTCTTCGGCAAAGGCATCAACCACTGCTTCAGATCCCGCGGCGCGGCAACCGGAACCCCCGCAGACGGATATCAGGGTGAGGTCAGTATCCTTTTCATTAAGAACAGTCTGGCGGAGTTTTTCCAGTTCTTCGGGGTTTTTAAGTCGTATATCCAGTAGCTTTCTAACTTGCTCAACCATTTTCAGCCTTCCTTACGTCTATTCGTACTTCTTCAGGATTTTATCGAGTTTGTCCGGGGTTACCTTACTTTCGTATTTGCCATCGACTACCATGACGGGACCCAGGGCACAGCAACCCAGGCAATTGGCGGTCTCCAGTGAAAACCTCATGTCTTCCGTCGTTTCGCCGGGTTTCAGGCTGTAGTCTCTCTCTATCTTGTCGACGATTTTCTGACCGCCCTTGATATGGCAGGCGGTGCCGAGACAGACGGTAATAGTATGGCGTCCTCGCGGTTTCAGGCTGAATGCCTGGAAAAACGTGGCCACGCTGAAAACCTGACTCAAAGGGAGTTCCAGCTTCTGGCTTATCCTGATGAGGACGTCCTGGGGAATGTAATTGAACTCAGCCTGAACTTCCTGCAAGAGAGATATCAATTGCTCCTTTTTATCAACGTAACTTTCAATCAGATTTTCAACCTTCTCGGCATTGCTCTCTAAGATGGTTTGAATGGTGGTGAAGTCCAGATTAGTGTCCACTGACATACCTCCTGTATTGCCTTCCTAATTCCAGTGTATAACTCGCCGGTAACGTTTCCATCCGTAAACCTACGTGTTTAAGTTACGCAAACCCCGCTATTTACGGGGCATCTTCTACCGGTGGTGTTGCGGGTGAACCCCCTGAAAATAGGTGTAATACCCCGAGTTAAAACACCTTTTTACCGAAGAATGATATGTATATCTCACGGATGTACAGGCGATATAAATTCTGATATCATGATATTGGGGCAATTTTTATGAGTGATATCACTATAGTTCTGGGTGAAGACCACCTGATAACCCGCCAGGGAATCCTCCGCCTGCTGGAAGATGAGGAAGGCCTGACGGTAGTTGGTGAGGCCAGCAACGGCGAAGAGGCGGTACAGCTGGTTACCGATTTGAAGCCGGACGTGGTTATCATGGACATCGCCATGCCCAAGCTAAACGGCATTGAAGCCACCCGGCAGGTAAAGGTGATTAATCCCCGGACCGGGGTACTGATACTCAGCGCTTACGATGATGATGAATACGTCTTTGCCATGCTTAAAGCCGGTGCGGCGGGTTATTTATTAAAAAGCGTCAGCGGCGATGAACTGGTACGTGCCATTAAGGCCATTCATAATGGTGAACCCGTGCTGGACCCCGGTATCGCCAAGAAAGTTATGAATTATTTTAAATTTCAGAGCAAAATGCCGGCCGTTAGTGAAGACTCGGAGCACCTTAGTAATCGCGAACTGGACATCATCAAGCTGGCCGCCCGGGGCCTGACCAACAAAGAAATTGCCGATAAGCTCCACCTCAGCTATCGTACCGTTGAGGGTCACATGAGGGATGTTTTTAATAAACTGGGAGTGGGCTCCCGCACCGAGGCCGTTCTCTTCGGTTTGAGAAAAGGCTGGTTTACCCTGGAGGAATTAGCGTAGTCTCCCCGGCTAGTCGGGGAAATAGGTACTGCGCATATGTGAAGATATGCCACTCAGTTCAAAAACCCTTTCAAAAATCGTCGATGGTTCAGCCATACCTCTCTTCGTTATCAACAAGCAGCATGTAATTACCCACTGGAATAGCGCCATTGAGGCCCTATCCGGCCGAAAAAGAGACGATGTCATCGATAAAGACGACCACTGGGCATCATTCTACAGTGAAAAAAGGCCTTCTATGGCTGACCTCATTGTAGAGGGAGCATCCGCCGAGGAGATAGAAGTATACTACCGTGATAAATTTAAGAAGTCCCCTTTGATTGAGGACGCCTATGAAGCGGAAGACTTCTTTCCACATCTGGGTGACAAAGGTACATGGCTTCATTTTACCGCCAGCCCGATAAAAGATGACGATGGAGAAATCATCGGGGCTATAGAAACCCTGGTAGATATTACCGAGCGAAAAAACCTGGAAGATAATCTGCGTTTCTTTTTACACCAGATAACCAAAGCCCAGGAAGAAGAGCGGAAATATATAGCCCGTGAGCTTCACGACGATATGGCTCAGATCCTGGGTTCCCTCTCGCGGCGACTGGACAACCTGCTCCGGAAGGAGCATAATTTTGGGTCGAGTGAGGTCTCGGCGCTACAGGATATCCAGGCCTTACTTAACCAGGGATTGCAGTCTTTAAACGGCTTTATTCAAAATCTGCGCCCTTCTCTGCTGGATGATCTAGGTTTGATACCGGCGCTGAGATCGCTTACCAATAACCTGGAAAAGACCGACGGCACCCTGGCTGAATTCACCGTAATCGGCGAAGAAAGACGACTCACCAACGAAATAGAATTATCGCTGTTTCGCATTGTCCAGGAAGCCCTGAATAATGTGAATAAACATGCCCAGGCAACCGAGGTAAAGGTATCCGCGGAGTTTAATGAAAGCAGGATAAGATTAACCGTAAGCGATAACGGCAGCGGATTCGAGCTCAAGGGAAGCATGGACGACCTTCCCCGCATCGGCCAGCTCGGGCTGATGGGGATGCAGGAACGGGTATGGTTATTAAGTGGCTCTATAGAAGTGAATTCGGAGCCGGGTCAGGGGACGACTGTTACTGTAGAAATACCCGGATAACAGGCGTCTGTTAAGGTGAATCAGAGAATATGGAGGGGTGGTGGAGCCGGGGGTACAATAGGCAGAACTTATACGATGGAGTTTGGGCTAATATGACATTGTATGTAATTGACGGGGAGACCGAGTAGTCCCTATCTCTCCCTGAAACAATCCTTTGTTTTACTTAATTAGAGACTACCTATTAAATTCAGCGGTACATACCCTGAGGCCCGGTCGTAAAATGGAAAATTGGCCTATCAACTCTCCGTACAATAAAAGGGCAGTGATTCATTCCCTTAGGAACAAAAACCGAGCAACTTCTCGTTATTGACAGCTTTTCACCTTCTATCCAGAACTCAATTTCACCGCACAGGTCATAGGGAGAATCCGGATTAGTCCCGATAAATGTCAAAACCTCATCAAAGTCATGCGCATGAGGTTCAACCAAAACGACGTCGGACCCTTTCCAAAACCAGAAACACGATAAATAAAAGGCACCGGGTACAACCTCTTCATCCAGATGCAACAGGCGAGTTTCCATGCCCGGGACAAAATCTTCAGTTCTTATCCTGTATGGCGCTAACTTGAGGTTATCCTTTGGACCATTTACTACATATTTCTCATATTTAGATTTACTCATTATACTTTGTTCTCCTTCTCGCCAACTATGATTATTACGCCAATACCAACATAAATAACTGTAAACCCTTAACAGATGTATCAAATATTAACAAATTGTTCGAGAAAATTCTAACACTTGGGAGAGTCGAACTCCGCCTGATACGAGGATTTTATGCCTTTCTGATAGTTTATTCCTTACTGGATTACTTCTAGAACAACGTTATACCTAGATTCCTTTTCTGGGGTAGGATATGGAAGGGCGGGGGTTTTCCCCCGCCCTGTTTTGTTTAGGTATGTAATCAGCGGTTTTAACATCCTCGCTCTTTAACTACTGAGACCGAAGCCTAATCGTTACTTGTTATTCTTACCATGATCGTGGGGCACGATTACTGTGACACTAACGATAGTGCTGTTACCCGAAGCGTCTGTTACCGTGTAGGTGATGGTGTATGTGCGGCCATCGCCGTTGCCGGCTCTCTCGGCTCTTAAAAGAATCTCGTAGTCTTCAGTGCCGATGTCAGCACCCTGTATATCATCAACCGTCTTGCCATCACCGTTACCCTTTGCGTCGTCAGGCTCATTACTCTCAACAGAGGTCAGAACCACGCTCGGAGTTGAATCACATGTGTCACTGACAGCTAAGGTAACTGTAATTACAACCATTTTGTGATTTGCAGGCCAGAGCATGTCAGGGCTAACCGAAATACTTACTACCGGTGGTGTGGTGTCTACCACGTTTACCATGCGGGTTACCTGCACAGCGGGGTTGCCGTTGCCGTCGGTCACATTATAGGTGACCAGGTAAATACCGACGGTTGACGTATCCACGGCGCTGGCATCGACGATGATACCTGCAGTGAGGTCACCGCAGCAGATATCGGAGGCTGTAGCGTAAAGCTCAACATAAGAATCACCGCACTCTATGGTCTGAGGATTTTCACCGAGAAGGGTTATCACCGGCGGCGTGGTGTCTACCACGTTTACCGTTCGGGTTACCTGCACAGCGGGGTTGCCGTTGCCGTCGGTCACATTATAGGTGACCAGGTAAATACCGACGGTTGACGTATCCACGGCGCTGGCATTGACGATGATACCTGCAGTGAGGTCACCGCAGCAGATATCGGAGGCTGTAGCGTAAAGCTCAACATAAGAATCACCGCACTCTACGGTCTGAGGATTTTCACCGAGCAGGGTTATCACCGGCGGCTCGTTGTCAACTACCGTGATGTTCTGTGTACAGGAAGCGCTATTACCGGCGTCGTCCGTCGCAGTCCAGGTCACGATGGTTGTACCCTTAGGGAAAGTGGTAGGAGCATCGTTAATAATTGCGGGATCAGGATCATAGTTATCAGAGACTATCGGTAAACCTAGGTCCACCCCACTAGCTGAGCATGCACCAGGATCTGTGTTTACCGTTATATTTAATGGGTTGGTGATCTGGGGTGGCGTCTTATCGATATTCACCGACAGGGAATTGGGGGCTTCAGTATTCCCGACATTGTCCATCGCCCGATAGGTGAGGGTAAGCTCGCCTTCCATGTCCAGCAGAACTAAGGCCGATACCCCCGATACTATCTGCTCTGCCCCTCCATCCACCTGATAGTGGATTTCCTTTACCCCGGAGCCATCTCCGTTATCCGTGGCGTTAAGACTAACGGTAACATCACTATTGTTCCAACCATAGGCATTAGGGACTGGTGAAGGGGTGGCGGTGGTAGTCGGCGGCTCGTTATCGGCCGGGCGGTACTTAATGGTGGCATAGTCAATGTAGGTGGCGTTGGTCCCGGAGAAGATGCCTTGGCTATCCCCGGTGACATAGACATTCCCGGAGCTGTCAACGGCCAGGGCTCTTACATTGTCATTATAATTGGCCGGACCGTCATAGCGAACCACCCACTGCTCGGCGCCGTCACTGCTATCGTACTTAACGGTGGCATAGTCATTTTGGGTGCCGCTGCCGTAGCTATTCCCGGTGACATAGACACTCCCCGAGCTGTCAAGTGCTATGGCAATGGCCTGGTCAGCATAAAATCCCGTGCTGTTGTTGTAGCCAGATACCCACTGTTGGACGCCGCTGCTATCGTACTTGACGGTGGCATAGTCATAGTAGGTACTGCTGCTGTAGCTATACCCGGTGACATAGACATTCCCCGAGCTGTTAACTGCCAGGGCTCTGGCATAGTCATTATTATCACTCGGGCCGTTATAGCGGGCTGCCCACTGCTCGGCGCCGTCACTGCTATCGTACTTGATGGTGGCATAATCACCTCTGGTGCCACTGCCGTAGCTATCCCCGGTGACATAGACATTCCCCGAGCTGTCAACGGCCAGGGCTCTGGCATTGTCACTAGAATTACCCGGGCCGTTATAGCGGGATACCCACTGCTCGGTGCCGTCACTGCTATCGTACTTGATGGTGGCATAATCTCTTTGGGTACCACTGCCGTAGCTATCCCCGGTGACATAGACATTCCCCGAGCCGTCAACGGCCAGGGCTCTTGCATTGTCACTAGAATTACCCGGGCCGTTATAGCGGGATACCCACTGCTGGAAACCACTGCTATCGTACTTGATGGTGGCATAGTCATTTTGGGTGCCGCTGCCGTAGCTATACCCGGTGATATAGACATTCCCCGAGCTGTCAACTGCCAGGGCGTAGGCAACGTCTTTATTATTGGCCGGGCCGTTATAGCGGGCTACCCACTGCTGGTTGCCGTTGCTATCGTACTTGACGGTGGCATAGTCATAGTTGGTACCGCCGTAGCTTTGCCCGGTAACATAGACATTCCCCGAGCTGTCAACCGCCAGGGCATAGGCATAGTCATGGTTATTACCCGGTCCGTTGTAGCGGGCTACCCACTGCTGGTTGCCGTCGCTATCGTACTTGACGGTGGCATAGTCATTGCTGGTACTGCTGCCTCGGCTATACCCGGTGACATAGACATTCCCCGAGCTGTCAACTGCCAGGGCATAGGCCCACTCGGAATTGCGGATCCCGCCGTCATAGCGGGCCACCCATTCCTCCACAGGAGGAGGCTCAGCGGCGTAGGCAATACCGTTTACAAATAGTAGCCCGATAATGAATACCGCGCTTATCCCGAGTCCAATTCTAGATAAATACTTCACTGTTTTTTACCTCACATCATTTTTATTTTTATCTACTTTAGATAACTTATGTATCAGGCGCCGGCAACAAAAAAACCGACTCTTCAAATAGAGTCGGTTTCACTATTAGCTCGGCGCCACTCAAGTGACCAGATAAGAACGACGCGTCAAGGCTACCCTGCAAATATTTTTGGAATTATCGTAATCGGTAAAGTGGTTGTCTTCTCCTGGATGAAAGATTTGATTTGAGATTAACCATAATAAATATACTCCTCAATAAAGCCAGGGTCAAGCTAACTTTTCTTAACTTAAACTAACTTATCCCACCTTTCATCGCCCGGTACATAGCAGGCTATCTGCAAATTTGAAACAGAGGCTTCATCGCTATTAGTAGATCCAGCCACATTTCTATTCCCTTTACCAATATTCCTAAAGCCAGAAAAAGTGGGATATTGGGAGATGGGGGAGGCCCCGTCTCTCCCTGAAACAAGGTTCCTGTGTTTTATTTAGATTAAGATCAAGGTAAGTTTATCAAGTTATTAGAAACAGAGCAGCGGCCCTCATAAGCCCTTGTTAGCTGGTTCAATCCCAGCCGCTGGCACTCATCATATATATTATAGGGATCTCAACCTCATCCATCGTTCGCTCTTTAGCGTGACACTATCCAATCGATAGTGATTCTACTTTGGACAAAATTCAAGAGTGGATATATTTATGTCAGTTATTATGGCACTAGGTAGAATGAATGATTGTAGAATGGAAATCCCTGTAATATACTTCAGGTGTCCGAGGTATGGAATTTTCAAGGAGGGATCTAACGAAATGCCGATAAAAACGTTAAGAGAACTACTAATGGAAACTGATGGTTGTATCATTGCACCGTGCGTATATGACTGCGCTTCTGCAAGAGCCGTTGAAATGGTCGGTTTTAGAGCCATGATGCTTAGCGGCGGGGAATTGTCTCTTGCAATGAATGGAGTCATTGACTACGGTTTCTCCAATTTAACTGATATTGAGTGGATGGTTAGTCGTATCACTCAAACATCTTCTTTACCACTGGCCGTTGACATAGAGGATGGTTTTGGTGGCCCACTCGCCGTGTACCGTACTTGTAAACGTTTGGTGAAAGCAGGTGCCCAGGCTGTCCAGCTTGAAGATTCAGGCAACATGGAGGAATCCACCGAGCTACTTCCCCGTGAAAAGTATTACGCTAAAGTCAAAGCAGCAGTCGCTGCCCTAAAAGGTACCAAGTGCATGCTAATCGCCCGGACAAATGCTGATCCCGCTACCCAACTCGATGAAGGATGCGAACGATGCAGAAAAGCCTCCGATCTGGGTGCAGATATGACTACTATTGTTAAACTAAACAATCTCGAGGATGCGAAATACGTTGCTGCTAACGTTTCCGGCTGGAAGATGTACCCGGATGTAAAAGGCAAGAATGGTGTTCCTGAAGTATCGGCCGATGAAATTTATCCTCTAGGTTTCAACTTTATGACTATGCACTATCTATTAAAGGCCGCTATGGACGGTATGCTGGAGCATGGAAAGCATAATTATGCACAACAAGGTTGTATTTATACATGTGATAAAACCGACGCTACTGGAGTCTATGGTGACAGCGCGACCCCTTTATTCGATCCCCAAAGCTATATGAAGCTGGAAGCAAAATTCACCGGGGAAATTAAAGAATATACAATCGTCGGCAATGACGTTGATGCCTTCCCAGAAGGATTTATTAGAACTCCGATAGAAGATCGACTGATATAAAAAAACCCATTGGCATTAAAAAGACCCAATGCCAGCTGCTGCCAATAACAATTAGATAACATTAAACCCACTCCAAGGGTAGGACTCCCTCAATATTCATATAGTCAACGGAAGTATGACAGTCTTTACTGAAAAGGCAAAAGACTCCTGATAGTCGCACCTTTTCTCAAAGCAACAAATGGCAGTAGTAAAGAAGTATAAAAGTTTTAAGGCTCTCTAAAAGGCACCCTTTTGGTGGAGCCGGGTTTACTGTAGGCAGAACTTTCAAGATAATTTTAAAGCTGCCGTGACTCTGAATATTTCGTGATACTATATATTACTCATATCATGCCCCCGGTATTGTAAATGGAGCCCTTTCGAGATATACTATTAGTATAGTTATTCTCTAGTATTAGCATACGCTGCATGAAAGATTCGTCTCCAGTTTCCTCTATTTGAGACTACCTTTCGGGCTCAGGGATTATTCCCACACTCCATGTTGAAGGATAATGGCGCGTTTGCCGTGCGTATTTTGGGAAAGGACTCATTATGGGATTAAGCTGTGGCCTGGTAGGCTTACCATCTTCCGGTAAAACGGTTATTTTCAATGCTATTACTGCTGCTGGGGTATCCAGTTATAATGGCTCCGAGATGAACCGGGCGGTAGTCTATATGCCGGACCAGCGCCTTAACCGGCTTAAAGATATCTACCGACCGCAAAAGGTAACACCGGCCACGCTGGAAATCGTGGATATTTCCGGGATCAAGGTCGGCCCCCAAAGAAATGAAAATGGCTTCAGATTGCTGGGGTATATTAAGGATGTTGAAGCATTACTGCACGTGGTACGTTGCTTTGAAGATGATATTATTCCCTTTGAGTGTGAGACGATAGACCCGGTACGGGATATTGAGACGGTTGATCTGGAACTGATGGTTGCTGATAGTATTACACTTGAGAATAAGATAAAACGTTTGGCAAAGAGGGTGCGTGCCGGAGATAATGATGCTATTCGGGATACAATCAATTGCGAGAAAGTGTATACCTCTATTCAGCAAGGCATCCCGGCGCGCAAGCAAAACTTGAGCGTTCAGGAGCTAGCCAGTATCCTTGAATGTAATCTCGCTTCGTTAAAACCGGTATTGTATATAGCAAATATCAAATCCATAGAGGATGCAGATAATCGCTATGTAAAGGCACTGGAACGGATTGCCGATGATGAAGGAGCAGAAGCAATTGTTATCTGCGGTAAAGACGAAGCTGATATCAGCCAAATGAGCCAGGATGAACAGCGGGATTTTCTCAAGGAACTCGGTTTAAAAGAGTCATCAATGGAACGCCTCCTTGGTTCGGCCAACAGGATGCTGGGGCTGATTAACTTCTTTACAACCGGCGCGGATGAGGTACGTGCCTGGACCTGCCGGAAGGAGGACAAAGCCCCAGTAGCCGCCGGGAAGATTCATACGGATATGGAAAAGGGCTTTATTCGCATGGAGGTTTTCCGCTATGAAGATCTTATTGAGCTTGGCAGTGAGGCGGCTATATCCAAAGCAGGCCGGCAGCATCTTGAGGGTCGTGATTATAACGTGCGGGACGGAGATATTGTAGCGGTGCGCTTCAGCCCCGGGGGGTAAAGAGGGAAGCTGGCGGTGGAGCCGGGGTGACAACAGGCAGAACTTTTGAACTTACCTTTAGTCTTGCTATTTAACCCAACTTCCACTAAAACGTGTTAATCTATGTAAACGCCTTCCCGCCAAACCATTATTTAATACGGGGAATCCGGGTTACAGTTTTGCTCCAGATGAACTCCTTGACCTGTTCGTCCGATCTGAACTTCCCCATATCGTAATGTTCATAATGAACAACTTCGGCCAGCTCTCTGCGGAAGGAAGCCCGCTCTCTTACCGGACGAAGCGCCTTATCACTTTTCTCCTTTTCCTCATCAGGATACCCCAGCGGTATAATATGGTCAACGGTATATACATCAGGAATCCCTAACAACTTCCTGATTTGCGTTTCTCGTAACTCAGTCTGCATTGTAGCCCAGGCCGTGGCCAGGCCGGAGCTTGCCGCGGCCAGCTGTAAAGTATAAATGGAAATAGCCAAACTCTGACGTAAGAGAACTTCTCTTGGTAGATGAACAGGGTATGTATCTTCTAGCCGCCGGTCACCACAGACTATTATGAGTACCGGCGCGGTAGATAAATGAGGTTGGACCGCTACTGCCCAATACATAGTCGGGTCGGCTTTTCGTATTTTTTGGTATCCCGATGTAATGCTCTGCGTTATGCTCTTCTTTGTGGCAACATCTTGAACCACTACAAATTCCCATGGCTGCGAGTTCCCGGCAGAAGGTGAATGTCTGGCTGCTTCAAGCACCTTCTCCAGAATTTCCTTCGGTACTGGATCGGATTTAAACCTGCGGAAGCTCCTCCTATTCTTAACAAGTTCAAGGAAATCGTCATAATTCATAGCAACTCCTATCTTCTAAATAGTTAGTAAGAGTTAAGGTCATCCAATACCTGAGGAAACCGGAGGTAATTTAACCAGGCATATAACAACCTAAACCACCATGTGCATTATACAATATATAGCGAAGAGACCCTCTTTGCAAATGCCAGCGCAAACTTGACAAATGAAGCTAATTGTGATGCAATTAAAGTAGAAGTCCTCAGATTACCCGTCCAAATCCTAATTCGAGAGGTGTGATAATGAGGCTTCATAAGCTCTTCGGAGTTTGGCAAGTGGACAGTAGTTGCCCCTCGAAAGGGGGCCAGCAGGAATCGGGCTCTGCTCGGTAGAATGAGGTGGGGGCTATTGCGAGGAGACAAGCCCCATGCGGTGGTGAACATCGCGAGTGAGAAGAGCTCGATAAAGGTTAGCATTGTAAGCGGGGGGTGCCAGGTGAAGCGCCCCCCGCTTTGTTTACCCTGGAATGTTGCTTAATCTCCGGGCTATCACCAGGGTCCAGCGATATTAACAATCATATGGATTGTTACCGAAGGCTGGCACTCTGCATCGCCGACTACAAGTGGTACGTGTAAACGGTAAACTTGGCTAAACAGTGCTATATTTTTGCAAGTGATTGGTGGAGCCGGAGGGATTCGAACCCTCTACCTTTTGACTGCCAGTCAAACGTTCTCCCAAGTGAACTACGGCCCCATATCGAATATCCCCTAATTTATCATAGAAACAGGCTGACTATCAAGTACACGGCTGCCCTTTCTGGATTATATACAGGATTTTTATTTTCTCTACGATGATATTTATGGTTTGTTTATACAGCTAATGATATAGTACTACCAGAATCTTAAAAATACATTTCAAGTTGTTCCCCAGCTTGGAGATGGCCCAGAAGGCGGAGGGGCTTAGCCGGTCCTCAAGATGTAAAATTTGAGGAAGCGCTAAGCCCCTTCTCTTTATACGGGATTGGTAATAGTTACGTATCTAAATGTCTATGCCAACCGCCCGGAATATGCTTTTTAGGCCGAAATAACCGGCGTAGACAACCGTCATGCATTTAATGATTTTTCCGGCCAATACGACAACAGAGTACTTCATAATACCGAAACGCAATGCACCCGCCGCCAGGGCGGCCGGATAAAAGAATGGGTTCACCACCGAGGCGACGATGAACAAGACAATAGGTCCCTTTCTTTCCATTAATCCCAGTAGTTTCTCGTAAGCCCGTTGGACTTTACCGTGCCGGTTCTCCACGATTACCCGGCCGGCTCCGTGACCCGTCATATAGATGGTCAGGGCGCCTATCAACTCACCCAGTGCCGCCGAAATCCCGACCAGGGCAACCTGCCAGGGTTCGGCCATGGCGCCGCCCAGGGCGAAGACTACAGCCAGCATGGGAACGGGGATAATAATGGTGGCACCGCCGAGGATGCTGATAATAAATGCCCCCAGGTAGCCCCAGTGCTGAAGTTCATTCAGCTGATCATTGTAGTAAATAACGGCCACGGCCATGAGAATGGTAGCGATAAATCCGAAGATACCGAGAAAATAGGCCCACCCCATTGATTTCTTCTTGGGGATTACCTCGGCATTAAGACCATCAAATTCACTGGCCGTTTCCGGTTTGGTAGCTTCTTCTGTCATAATGTTACCCTATTATACACTCATGTCGAGGCATATGCTAGCCATGCTTTGAAAATCGGTATTTCTGAACCTCGGGAATAAAAGAAGGGGGCTGGAAAGCCCCCTCCCGATATTAACCTGAAATTTCAATGCTGCGGGTATCAGGCAGCGATTTTCTCTGTCACTTTGGCTTTAGTCCTGGCCTTTGTCTTGAAGGTCAGGCCGTCCTTACCGGCGTCAACCTTGATGATGTCGCCATCCTTGAGTTCGCTCCGGAGCAACATACTGGACAGCGGATTCTCCACGTAGCGTTCTATCACCCTTCTTAGCGGCCGGGCCCCGTAGACGGGGTCGTAGCCTTCCCGGGCAACCCATGATTTGGCTTTTTCCGTCATTTCTATATCCAGTTTGTGTTCCGAAAGTCGTTCCTGCAGGTCGTTGACCATCAGGTCGACGATACTCCTGAGCTGCTCCTCGGAGAGCTCATGGAAGACGATTATCTCATCGAGTCGGTTGAGGAATTCGGGACGAAATTGTTTTTGTAGTTCCGTCATCACCTTTTTTTTCATATCATCATAACTCTGTTTTTGAGTCGCACTTTTATCTTTTTGCGTAATGAAACCAATTCTATCCTCTCGTTTTATCAGTTCGGCGCCGGCGTTACTGGTCATGATAATTACCGTGTTTTTAAAGTCCACCGTCCGCCCGTGGCCGTCGGTCAATCGCCCGTCATCCAGTATCTGTAGCAGGGTGTTGAAAACCTCGGGGTGGGCCTTCTCGATTTCGTCCAGGAGAATCACTCGGAAGGGACGGCGTCTGACCGCCTCGGTAAGCTGGCCGCCTTCATCGTAACCGACGTATCCCGGCGGCGCCCCGATGAGTCGGGAAACGGTATGCTTTTCCTGGTATTCGGACATGTCCATCCTTACCATGGCGTTCTCGTCGTCGAAGAGGAACCAGGCTAATGTGCGGACAAGTTCCGTCTTACCTACACCCGTCGGGCCCAGGAACATGAAGCTGCCGATAGGGCGGCTCGGGTCTTTTAGCCCGGCACGGCTTCGCCGGATAGCTTCAGAGATGGCGGTTACCGCCTCTTCTTGGTCTATCAGTCGCTCGTGGATACGTTCTTCCATGTGCAGCAGTTTTTCCGCTTCGCCCTCGAGCATCTGTGTTACCGGGATGCCCGTCCAGCTGGAGACCAGCCTGGCGATGTGCTCGCCGGTAACATTCTCTTCTATTTTCTCCTGTGCCAGCCAATCGTTCTTGGCCTTGGTATAATCCTGTTCCATCTGGAGTCTTTCCGCCCGGAGTTCGGCAGCCTGCTGGTATTCCTGGCGCTGCGAGGCCGCTTCTTCCTCATTGGCAAGCTGTTTGAGTTTCCTTTCCAGCTTCTTGACCTCCGGCGGTGCGCTCTCGGTATCGATGCGCGACTTGCTGGCTGCTTCATCGATAAGGTCGATGGCTTTGTCCGGGAGATGGCGGTCGGAGATATAACGCTGGCTGAGTTTGGCCGCCGCCTCCAGCGCTTCGTCGGTTATCTTTATCTTATGATGGGCTTCATAACGGGGACGTAAGCCCTTTAATATTTCAATGGTCGATTCTATACTCGGTTCATCGACGAATACCGGCTGAAAACGTCTCTCCAAAGCTTTATCTTTTTCAATGAACTTGCGGTATTCATCCAGCGTCGTCGCGCCCACACATTGTAATTCACCATGAGCCAGGGCCGGTTTAAGCATGTTGCTGGCGTCGATAGAGCCTTCGGCGGCTCCGGCGCCGACGACGGTATGAATTTCATCGATGAAGAGGATGATTTCACCGGCGGACTCACGCACTTCGTCCATGACCGCCTTGAGGCGCTCCTCGAACTCGCCTCGGAACTTGCTACCGGCCACCAGCGCGCCCATGTCCAGGGCGACCACTTTGCGGCCTTTGAGCGAATCGGGTACGTCATCGGCGGCTATTTTCTGGGCCAGTCCTTCGGCGATAGCCGTTTTCCCGACGCCCGCTTCACCGACGATGACCGGGTTGTTCTTGGTCCGCCGGGTGAGTATCTGCATCACCCGTTTTATTTCCTCGTCACGCCCGATAACCGGGTCGAGTTTACCGGCATCGGCCATTTCGGTGAGGTCGCGCCCGTATTTCTGCAGGGAGCGGTACTTGCTTTCGGCCTGGGTATCGGTAACGCGGTGTGCGCCCCGGAGTTTTTGCAGGGCTTCGTATACCTTCTCCTGGTTAATACCGAAGCTGTGGAGAATCGCCGAAGCTTCGCCCTTGGTATCCTGGGTCATGGCTATCAATAAATGCTCGGTGCTGATGAATTCGTCTTTCAGTCGTTTGGCTTCTTCGTCCGCCCGGCCCATCATCTGAGCGATGCGGGGGGTGGCATATATCTGGCCTATCTGATAGGCTACCTTGGGGGTCTTATCAAGTACCTCTTCCATGCGGTTCCTGATTGCCTCTATGTCTATTTTTAGTTCTTTTAATATTTCACCTACCAGTCCCTGTTTCTGCATCAGCAGGGCCAGGAGGATATGCTCTATATCCCACTGGCTGTGATGGTACTGCATGGCCAGTTGCTGTGATGCCTGGATGGCTTCTTGAGCCTGTTCGGTAAATCTTTCCTGTCTCATCCTTACTTCCCTCCCTTCTGTCTCTTCAGTTCTTCCTGCGCCTCTTCCAGCTGAAACTGCATCTCTCCCATACGCTGCATCATACGCAGGATAACTTCTACCCCGGGTAAATTGACGCCCATGTCGTCCACCAGGGTCTTTACTCTCTGGAGTAACGCGATATCTCTATCCGAGTATAAACGTACGTTGCCCCGGGAGCGCCGCGGTTCGATGATGCCGACTTTCTCATAATAGCGCAGCGTGTAAGTCTGCATCTCCAGCATTCTGGCGGCTATGCTTATCACATAGCGGGGTTCATTATTATAATTTTCTCTATTCATCGTCACCTCGATTTATCTTCATTACGGCTCTGTTTCACCAAGGTGCCTGAAGAATTCCTTTTCTTTTTCCGTTAATTTGGTGGGTAAGACCACGTTGACCTTGGCCAGGAGGTCGCCCCGGGTGGATTTACCCAGACGGGGCATACCCTGTCCCGTCAGGCGAAAGACCTTCCCGTTCTGTGTCTCGGCGGGGATTTTCAGGGCAAGTTTACCCTTCGGTGTCGGAACCTGTACCTCACCGCCTAGCAGGGTATCCTTTAACGGGACGGACACGGTAACGTGCAGATTATCGCCGTGGCGCTCGAACCGGGCGTGTTGCCGGACCGTCACTTTCAGAAAAAGGTCGCCGCTGGTACCGCCGCTATAACCCGGTTGGCCTTTGCCGGCAATGCGCACCCGCGAACCATTCTGGACACCGGCCGGGATTTTTACCTCAAGTCGTTTGACGCTGGGGGCCACGCCGCTACCGCGGCATACCGAGCAGGGGATATTCTGTATATAGCCGGTGCCTTTGCAGGCGGTACAGGGTTCGCCGGACTGGAGACTGAGAGTACGCGTGGTGCCGTGATAGGCCTCTTCCAGGGTAACTTCAACCGGCGATTCCAGGTCCTGGCCGCGTCTCGGTCGGGCCTGACGGCGGTAAGAACCGCCCCCGCGGCCGCTGAATATTCCTTCGAAGATACCTTCAAGGTCGCCAACGTCCCCGCCGGAAAAGCTGAAGCTGGAACCTCCTCCGCCGGGAGAAAAGTCCCAGTATTGCGACTGCTGTTGCGCGGCCTGTTCAAACTGGTCGGCATGCTGCCACTTATCACCGTATTTATCGTATTTCTGGCGGCGGTCTTTATCCGAAAGCACTTCGTAGGCTGCGTTTATCTCTTTAAACTTGTCTTCGGAGGATTTATCGCCGGGATTAACATCCGGATGGTATTTACGCGCCAGCTTGCGGTAAGCCTGCTTGACTTCCTTCTCGGTGGCGTTCTTTTTTATTCCCAACAGGTCGTAATAGTTTTTACCGGCCACGCTATTTCTCCACTATAGTATCAATCACATTATAATATAATTCTAAGTTAATTGTCAAGAGATAATAAATAAAGTTAATAATCAATTATTAAGAAATATACTTTTATCCCGGTTCCCGGGGTATTATAATGGTAAGAAAAGCAACCTAAATAAACGTCGATTACACAGGTTGACAAGCTGATTGTCTGACGTGTAATCTATAGCAGAGGTACTTTAATGCCGTCTTGTCCTAATTGTGGCCGTGATACCAGGAGAACCGAAGACTGGGCTTGCCAGTGGTGTGGATATCCGTTACTTTCTAAATCTTATAAAAAGATTGATAAAACATATAAACAACTGCAGGAAGAAAGATCGCCGACCGGTGGTTATGAAGAACCAGAGCCTGAACCAAAGCCGGAACCAGTTCCAGAACCTATTCCTGAGCCTGCTCCTGAGCCTGAACCAAAGCCGGAACCAGTTACAGAACCTATTCCTGAGCCTGAACCAGAGCCGGAACCAGTTCCAGAACCTATTCCTGAGCCGGAGTCCAAACCGGAGCCGGTAGCTGAGGCCAAACCTGAGCCAACACCCGAACCTGAACCAGAGCTGGAACCAGTTCCAGAACCAAAGCCAGAGCCGGAGCCCAAACCGGAGCCGGTAGCTGAGGCCAAACCTGAGCCTGCTCCTGAGCCTGAACCAGAGCTAGAACTAGTTCCAGAGCCTGCTCCGCAGCCGGCTGTCCCCGAGAAACTGTCAGTTACCAAGAACGGGGTTATCACCAACGTAGCGGCTTTAAACAAGTATTACCAGGACGACCGGGCGGAAACCCATGCCAAGCTTAAAGACCAGATCATCAGGGTGACGGGGCAGGTTGAGAAAGTTTTCGTCAGAGACCACCTGGATATTCGCTATATCGTTCTTATCAGTGAGCCGAAGGCCGGACCCTGGAGCGTACGTTGTTCTTTCGGTAAGGAAAGCGTTTCGGAGTTAAACCGTCTTTCCACCGGTCAAACGGCGACGGTTCGGGGAACCTACGACGGCTACGGCAAGAATATCATCATCAAAGACTGCACCATAACCGCCTGAAATACGGTCGGCTTATATGCCGGGACTCATTCTCCGGCTGTCGGGGTAATAATATCCAGTAACTTGTTGAGTATGCGGGCGGTGGCGCCCCAGATAACCTTTCCCTCGTAATGATAGGCGCAGGATTCTACTTTTTGGCCGTTGAGTATCTCGGTATCGGGTCGAAGGCAGCCTTTCTCCAGCAACGCCGGTATCGGGACGTTTAATATTTCATCGACTTCATCGGTATTTTTTACGAATTCATAAGGCCAGGAAATTATACCGACGTACGGCGTAACAATGAAATTGGAGGTGGTCGTTATCTCATCATCAAGTTCGCCCAGGATTTCCACGTCTTTGATATCCAGTCCGATTTCCTCGTTACTTTCGCGGAGAGCGGTGTCCAGCAGTGAGTTGTCTTCCTTCTCGCGCACTCCCCCGGGGAAAGAAATCTGTCCTTGGTGGGTTTTCACCGTTTCCGTACGTTTTATAAAGACTATATGATAGGTGTTGTTGTTTTCATAGATGGGTATCAATACCGCCGATGGTATGCGGCCGGCATCCTCGATATAGGACTTCTGCCGTTTATCCAGTAGCTGCTTGAATTCGTTTTTCACTGACTTAATATTAATACCAGAGGCGTGTTGATTACAAGTACTTTTTAGCGGCAACGTATCAGCGAATGCCGTATTTCTAGCCTGATTCCGGGATATTGTGTATAATTTAGGCGGTGAGTTATTATGGACTTTAATCTAACCGAACATGAAAAGATGTTACAGAGCATGGCCGGGGACTTTGCGGCGAAAGAAATAGCACCGAAAGCGGCGGAAATCGACCGTACCGGCGAATTTCCCCGGCAGCTGGCGAAAAAAATCGGCAAACATGGTTTCCAGGGATTGCCGTACCCGGAAAAATACGGCGGCAGCGGTGCTGGTTATACCGGTTTTATCCTGGTACTGGAACAGATCTGCCAGGCCTCGGTGGCGGTGGGGGCTATCATTTCCGTCAACACCGTTCCGGAAGAAGGTATTTACCGCTTCGGGACCGAGGAACAGAAACAGAGACTGCTGAAGCCGTTAGCCCAGGGGAAATGGCTGGGAGGAATCGGGTTCACCGAGGCTGATACCGGGTCCGACCCCCGGGCTATCAAGACGGTGGCGCGCCGCGATGGCAGCGGGTACGTGATTAACGGTCAAAAAATGTTCATGTCGCTGACACCGGCACTCGACGTGGTCCTGCTGTTTGCCCGTTATGAAGACGGTCTCAGTGCGTATATCGTCGAATCAAAATCTCCCGGTTTCGCCGTCCAGGAAGTATTGGAAACGATGGGACTGCGGGGATTGGCGGCTTCCATTGTAAACCTCGATGATGTCTATGTCCCCGAAGAAAATCTTATTGGTGATACAGGGCAGGGCTTTGATATCCTGCTGGATGCCATCAGTATAGAGAGGATGAGCGTGGCCATGCAGGGGGTGGCGGTGGCCCAGGCAGCCCTGGACCTGTCGCTTGATTACGCGCGGCAGCGCGAAGCCGCCGGACGGCCGATAGCCAGGATGCAGGCTATACAGCAGCCGCTGGCCGAGATGGCGGCCCGGATTGAAGCCGCCCGCTGGCTGGTCTACCGTACCGCTTTCCTTCGCGACCAGGGGCAGGCGAATATCCAGTACGAGGCGTCAATGGCCAAGCTCTTTGCCTCGCAGGTGGCGGTAGAGGTGACCAGCATGGCGATGCAGGTCCACGGCGCTTTCGGTACGATGAAATCTCTGCCGGTGGAAAGGCTTTACCGGGATGCCAAGATGACCGAGATATACGTCGGCATTTCCGAGGTGCACCGCAGTATTATTGCCAGTCGCTTGATAAAGGGATAAACACTTGCCTCAGGAACATTTTCGTTTGTTAAAAACCAGTAACGGCACCCGGGTCGGTGAACTCTATACATCACACGGTACGGTGCCCACGCCCGTATTCATGCCGGTGGGCAGCCAGGCTACGGTCAAGACACTTACCCCCGATGAAATAAAGCAACTGGGCTTCGGCATGGTTCTGGCCAATACCTATCACCTCTATCTCCGACCCGGCATTGACGTCATCGAAAAGCTGGGCGGCCTGCACTCTTTCATGGCTTGGGACGGGGCGATACTGACCGATAGCGGTGGCTACCAGGTTTTCAGTCTGGCGCCGCTGCGCCGTATCAGTGAAGAAGGCGTTACCTTCCGCTCCCATATCGACGGCAGTGAGCACTTCTTAACGCCGGAGCTGGCCGTCAGCTACCAGGAAGCCCTCGGGGCGGACATTACCATGGTCCTGGACGAATGCCCCGCCTACGACGATAGTGAGTCAAAAATAAAGCAATCGTTAGCCCGGACGCATCAATGGGCCGAACGCTGCCAGCAGGCCCACCGGCGGAAAAACCAGTCCATATACGCGATTGTCCAGGGTGGGATGTATCCCGGATTACGGCATGAATCGGCCGATTTCCTGTCGGCGCTGGACTTTCCCGGCTACGGCATCGGGGGATTAAGCATCGGTGAACCCAAGGAAGTCACCCTGGCGATGGTTGAAGAGACCACTCCATGGCTGCCGGAAAACAAGCCGCGCTACCTGATGGGCGTCGGCTCTCCGGAGGATATCGTCGAAGGTGTTGCCCGGGGAGTCGATATGTTCGACAGCGCCCTGCCGACACGCGTAGCCCGCAACGGCGCTCTGTTTACCCGGCAGGGCAGGGTGAATATCCGCAACGCCGCTTTCAGCAGGATGGAAACGCCGGTTGACTCTGAGTGTGATTGCTATGCCTGCCGGAATTTCTCGGCGGCGTACCTCAGCCATCTTTTCCGCTCCGGCGAGTTGCTGGCATTACGACTGGCCACGCTGCACAATCTTACCTTTATCAATAGACTGATTAGTGATATAAGGTCAGCGATAGTAAATAATACCTTTAGTACTTTTCGTAAAGATTTCCTGACGAATTACCGCACCACCGACGAGCAGACCCGGTTCGAGCAGAAACGGAATTGGCTGAAGGGCAGGAAGGGAAACGGGTGAACTCCGGTAATGGTGCTAACAGCTTGACATGATATTACGGTAGGCGTAGCATGGGGGGAAACAGGTTGATACTAACATGGTTGCTAGAATAAGTAACATAGCCTCAAGATGCCGCTACCTTATGTGGCTTTCCTGGAGAAGGATTATCCTTCGTCCGGCGTTATCAATTCTTCTTGTTTTAGTAGTGATCTTTATTATTGCAAGTGTGATAATAATGGTGAATGATCATATTGGATATGGTCAAGCCGTCCTTAAAGTCTTCCCTTCCTTTTTAGGCGAGTTAGGAGAAATTGGAGACCCTAATGTAGCGGTGCAGATCAGTATAGTGATTGGTCTACTGGCCAGTATTTCCTTCATAGTTATTATTACCGCCAAAATCACCAGCGTGCTCATTGAGTTCATGAGGAGAGGAGGCAGCATGGCGAAGAAAGTGAATTTTTCAGGTCACACTATCATCTGTGGATGGAATTTCCAGGGTGAACACATTGTGGAAAATTTATTAGAAGCAAATACTAAGAAGCACCGAGGAGTCGTGATTATAGCAGACAGTGAGGAGAGACCAATTAAAGAAGAACGTGTTGAATTCATCAAGGGTGACCCTGCCAGTGATGAAGACCTGATAAGAGCCGGCGTGAAAAGAGCCGAGAGCGTAATCGTCCTGACCGATTTTGCTAAGGATGCCAGCGCCGCCGATGCTCAGGCTATCATGATAGCCCTGGCGGTTGAAGATTTAAATCGAGAAGTCCACACGTGTGTACAGATTATGAACTCGACGAATGCCCCGCATCTCCGGCACGCCCATGCCGATGAAGTTATCTGTCTCGACCAGATGGGGGGCAGCCTGGCGGTTTTCTCGGCCTTGCATCACGGTGTTTCGATTATAATGTCCGAGCTGCTGACTTTCAATAAGGGTAGTGAAATATATCGCTATGACCGCCCTTTTTCCAATGATGTTGTTGATAAAGAATACGCTGAGGTGGCCAAGTCGCTGGCTGACCAGCGTATGGTCTTGCTGGGTATAGAGACAGAATATAACGAAGAAACGAAGAAAATGGGAAGCCAGGATGCCCTGCATAAGATACCGGAAAAGGACCGGGTTATTATCGTTAATCCGCAATCTAATTACATGATTCACCAGGGCGATGCCCTTTTTATAGCTTCTGAATCGGAGCCTTCCAGTTTGTAAGGCATGATAAGGTGCCGGGATTTGATGCGTTGACACCCCCGGCGCTATATGCTCTTTTACATGATGTATCAACCAGACGGAGGCAAAGTGGCAAATTCCAATTATTCGGTGGTGGCCGGTGTATTATCCATCGTTTCCGGTGTTTTCGGGATTTTTTCCAGTATCGGCATGATTCTGGTGTCGCTGGTTTTCTGGAGTGCTATTTCCGTAGCAGCCGATACTCCCGATGAATTTCCTTTATATTTTTTCCAGACGATTTACCTGGTACTGGGTATAGTTTTCCTGATTCTGGCAATACTGGCCATCATCGGCGGGGTATTCGCTCTCCAGAGGAAACACTGGCGAATGGCGCTTACCGGGGCTATCGCGGCCGTTCTCACCTTCTTTCCCACCGGGATAGCTGCCGTAATCTTTGTCGGCCTTTCAAAGCAGGATTTCAAATAGTCACGTCCGGGAATTCGGGAGGTTAAATGGAAAAAACACCCCGACCTGTCATCGCGGGAATATTGAACATCATTACCGGGTCGTTCGGCCTGCTGGTGTCTTTTTCGCTTTTTCTGCTGGTCTTTGTTTCCAACGTAGATTTCGAGTATTACCCGGGGGTTTTCCCGGAAGTAATATCCGCCGCGGCTGTATTTGCCGCCATCATTAGCTTACTGGTTTCTTTATTGATATTGGTAAGCGGGATATATGCGCTGGAAAGAAGATACTGGGGAATGGCGCTGGCCGGTTCGATTGCTGCCGCCATGGGGTGCTTACTGCTGGGAATACCGGCGCTGGTGTTGATAGCCATCTCTAAAGACGAGTTCGACGGGGCGAGGGCGCCGGAAAACACCGACAATTGACATAATAGAATTGCCGGAGAAAAGAAGACAAGACACGACGCCGTCGGTTATCCGCCGTAGATAACCGGCACGATATGCAGTTTATCGCCGTCCCTGACCGGCTTGACCATTTCATCGGGGTAGGCGCTCTTTCCGTTGATAAAAATATCGTAAGAGTGCAGCAACTTGCCGTCTTTATCCAGAAAAATCCTATTTAGGTCCGGGTAGCGGCTTATCAGGTCACGGAGACATTCACCTACGGTATTTCCTATAACAGTAACCACCGTTTTGTTATCCGCGTACCGGGCAAAAACCGACGATATCTGTAGTTCTATGGTCATTTTTCACCTGCCCTGAATATTTCCGCAGTGTGCGCAGTTGGGGTCTCTATTTACTTCAAATTCACTGAAAGTCATGCTTAAAGCGTCATAATTGAGAAGTCGGCCTGTCAACAGGTTGCCGAGCCCGACGATGTATTTTATTACTTCGGTGGCCTGGATACAGCCGATAACCGCCGGAGTGGTCCCGATGACCGGGAATTTCTCCGGGGGAATATCGACCCCGTGGTAAACGCAATTCAGACAGGCCGATTTACCGGGGATGACGGTCATCGCCCGGCCTTCGAATCCGTTGACGGCACCGTGGACGAAGGGGATATTCTTGCCGATGGCGGTTTTATTGAGTAAATAACGGGTGGGCAGGTTGTCCATGGCGTCGACGATGATATCGGCATCGCCGACGAGTTCATTAACGTTCTCTTCGGTTATCATTTCACAGACGCCTTCTACCTTGATGTCCGGATTGAGCTTACCCAGTTTGGTTATCGCCGAATCCACCTTTTTATCCTTGATATTGTCCTGCCAGTGCAGGATCTGGCGGTTCAGGTTGCTCAGTTCCACCGTGTCATGGTCGACGATACGTAGGTTGCCGACTCCCACGGCGGCCAGGTAGATAGACACCGGCGAACCGAGTCCGCCGGCGCCGGCCACGAAGACCCTGGCCTTTTTCAGCTTTTCCTGGCCTGCTTCCCCGAATCCGTAGAGCATTATCTGCCGGTCATACCGCGCCAGTTCGTCGGGGGTGAGCATACTATCCCGCCTCCCCGGTTTCTGACACCTCGTTATCTATCCAGTCGAGGTAATCCTGGTTGCCCCCGATAATCGGCAGGGCGATTATCTCCGGGACTGTGTTGGAGTGTACCGTTTTCACCGACTGTATTATCTCCGGGAGCCTGGCTGCCTCGGTTTTCACCACAATCATACTTTCCTGCGCCGTTTCCAGTTTACCTTCCCACCAGAAACTGGAGTTGATACTGGGGATGATATTAATGCAGGCGGCCAGTCTTTGCCCGAGGAGGACTTCGGCAATATTCTCGGCTTCCTCGGCATCATTGGCTGTAATAAATATTACGATGTAGCCTGGTTTCTTCATCTGCTTATACTACCGCCAGCATGCGGTCGACGGCCGCTTTGGCCTTGACGCGGATTTCTTCAGGCACTTCCACCCAGGGAGTCATCGTTTCCAGCGAATTTATTACCTTTTCCAGGGTAATACGCTTCATGTCGGGGCAGACGGCTTTTTCCGAGGCCGCGATGAATTTCTTGCCGGGATTTTCCTTCCGCAAACGGTGCAGTATTCCCACTTCGGTGCCGACAATCAGTTCGCTGACATCTTCACGGGCGGCGTAGCGGATGATGCCGCTGGTGCTGAGGACTTCGTCGGCCAGGGCGATAACGTCGGGACGGCATTCGGGGTGCACCACGACATGGGCCTGCGGATAATCCTTTTTTCGCCGGATAATATCTTCCGGTAATATCCTGACGTGAGTAGGGCAGTAACCGGGCCAGAGCGTCATTTTCTTGCCGGTCGTTTTAGCTATATAGTCGCCGAGATACTGGTCGGGAACGAAAAGGATTTCCTGGCTGTCCAGGTTCTGGACGACTTTCACCCCGTTGGCCGAGGTGCAGCAGTAGTCGGACTCCGCTTTGACTTCGGCGGAGGAGTTCACGTAGGTTACCACGGTGGCGTTGGGCAGTTCCTTTTTCTTCTCACGTAATTGTTCGGCGGTAATCATATCGGCCATGGGGCACCCGGAACGGGGATCGGGTAATAATACCGTTTTTTGCGGCGAGAGTATGGCGGCCGTCTCGGCCATGAAATGAACGCCGCAGAAGACTATCACGTCGGCACCGGTTGCGGCAGCTTTCTGGCTGAGTTCCAGCGAATCGCCCACGAAATCGCCGATATCCTGCACCTCGGGACGCTGGTAATTATGGACCAGGATAACGGCATTCCTGTCCTCCTTCAGCTTGAGGATTCGTTCTTCCGGGGATTTTCCTTGGTTATTCGCCATGTCTGTCTCCGTTTTCTAATTCTCGGTTATCCGTTCGGGATGGGTGTAGATTTTCATCCCCGCCTTTTCAATTACCCTTACTTCCATGTCGGTATTAATCCGGTTGCCGATATCGCGGACAAATCCGATAATCGTCAGTCCGCACCTGCCGCCGATTTTAACAGCCGCGCTGGTTACCACCGTCTTGGTAGCCGCCACCGGTATTTTCGCCCGGCATATCTTGGTAACCATCTCCGAGGCCATCCGGCCGGTGGTAGCCAGGAACGTATTTGAATAATCGATGTGGTTCATCAGGGCATAGCCGATAACCTTATCCAGCGTGTTGTGACGTCCGATATCCTCGGCGATAACAATGGTGGTACCGTCCGGTTTGTACAGCCCGGTGGTATGTCCGCCTTCCGTCTCCTGGTATATACCGGCCTTATCGAACAGTGTATTCATCGCCGTGAATACCTCTTTTTTACCAATAACAATCCGGCTGGTAATTTCGGGCATGGCCGCTTTTTCAAAGTATACGGCTTTTCCGCCGCCGGATACAATCCTCAGGCTGGTTTTTCCCGTACGGGTGGTTAGCTTTTTAGCGCCGGCCAGGGTTACTTGGGCGATATCGTTTTCAATCCGTATCGACTCGATATCGGTAAAACTGTCGATAAATCCCTGCCCGAAGAGGTAGCCGGCGACGAATTCCTTTTCCATTACCGGCGTTATCGAGGCGGTGACCAGGTGCTGCCCGTTGACATATATGGGCAGTTCCCGCTCGATGACAACACTGGCCTGGCTCCGGGCAAACTTCCCGTCGGCCAGTTTCCAAACCTCTTTCGATTTTACGGTTTCGTTATTACTGCTCATTTTTTCACTCTATCCGGGACGGATGGGAATAAACAGTCATGGTATCGCCGCGGACCAGCCCGGCGATGGTGATGCCGGCCTTAACGGCGGTTTCTATCCCCAGGGTAGTAGGCACGCCCTTGGTGGCCAGTATCGGTATGCCGGCGTGACGGCACCGGATAATCATCTCGGCGGGCTGCCGGCCGGTAGATGCCGCCAGGGTATTGCTGAAATCGACGTTTTTCAATAATGCGTAGCCGATTACTTTGTCCAGGGCGTTATGCCGTCCCAGGTCTTCGGCGATGCAGATGGTTTTCCGTCCTTCCTGGAACAACCCGGCTGAGTGCATCGCTTCCGTTTCGGCGAATATGTCAGATTTCAGGATAGCCCGGACGCAACTGAAGACGTCATCCCGGGTGACTTTCAGGCCGGATTGGACTTCGGTAATATCGTTTCGCGGGTTCTTTATCTCCGCCAGGACCACCTCGGCAGTGTTATCCTTGACGATTATCGACTTGATATCCTGGAGGCTGCCGATGATTCCCTGCCCGAAGAGGTGCCCGAGAACGAACTCCTTTTCCATCGTGGCCATTATCATGGCCGTAGCGAAAGGCTTATGGTCGATATTTATCGCCAGGGCGGTCTCCCGGACGATTCTTTCCCGCATTATGGTAAAGCCTCCGTTTACCCGGGTATATTCGACTTTCTTTAATATCCTGTCTGGCATTTTCTACCTTTTATCACGGCCTGCTTCACGAGGCTCTGATGTTATCGCCCGGCTTGAGCGTACCCCCGCGGATTACTTTAGCGAAAATCCCTTCGCGCGGCATGATGCAGTCGCCGACCTGCTGTCGGATAGCGCAGGCGGCGTGGCATTCCTTGCCAATCTGGGACATTTCCAGCACCACCTCATCACCGGCCAGCAATCTGGTGCCCACCGGCAGCGCCACGAGTTCGATTCCCTCGGTGGTAATATTCTCCGCGAAGTCGCCGAAGTTCAACTCGAAGCCTTTATTCCGCACTTTATCGATGCTCTCCACCGCCAGCAGGCTTACCTGCCGGTGCGTCTGGGGGTCGGCATGAGCGTCCCCGCTGACCCCGTAGTCCTCCCGGACGGTTACACTCTCTACCGGTTTCTTCACGGTGCCTTTTTTCCGGCTGGTGCATACGGCTACTATTTTACCCATTTTAACTTCCTGATTTTATTATTGTACCGCCCCCGACGACGGTATCCTCGTCGTAGAAGACTACCGATTGTCCCGGCGTAACGGCCATCTGCGGCTCGGTAAAGCGCACGTGAACGGTATCATCATCCATCGGTGTTACCATCGCTTCGGCCTCCGGGTGGCGGTAGCGTATCCTGGCTTTCAACGTAACGGGAAAATCTGGCCCGACTCCCGATATCCAATTGATATCGGCGGCGGTGAGTTCCTGACTGTAGATACTCTCACGGGGGCCCACGATAATGGTGTTGCTCTCGGATTTGATGGCCGTTACGTAGAGTGGTTCCGCGGCGGCTATCCCCATCCCCCGGCGCTGCCCGACAGTATAGGAATAGATGCCTCGGTGCTCACCGAGGGGCTCGCCTTGCTCATTAACAATCGGGCCTGGTTGAACGCTTCCGGGGAGATTTTTTTCCAGAAATTCCACGTAGTTGTCACCGGGGATAAAGCAGATTTCCTGGCTTTCCGGTCGGTCGGTGACGGGTAAATCTAATTCATTAGCCATTTGCCTTACCTTATTTTTAAACATACCACCGACGGGGAACAGGGCGAGTCCCAGTTGTTCCTGGGTCAGCCGGTAGAGAAAATAGGACTGGTCTTTAGCCGTATCGGCGCCTTTCTTGAGGAGATATTTCCCGGTTTTTATATCCTTTTCACTACGGGCGTAATGTCCGGTAGCTATTAAATCGGCGCCGATCTCCCGGGCTTTTTCCATCAGCACCCCGAACTTGATATAGCGGTTGCACCGGACACACGGATTAGGCGTTCTACCCCGGCCGTATTCCCGGCAGAAATTAGAGATAACTTTTTCGGCAAAGATATCCGTCAGGTCGATAGTATGGTGCGGTATGCCCAGATGGTCCGCCACCTCTCCAGCTTTCACGGCGCTATCGGATACGCCGTCACTGCCTTTTATACGGGCTGGTGGCCGGAGCTGCATGGTCACCCCGATAACGTCGTGCCCCTCTTCCTTGAGCAAGGCCGCCGCCACCGAGGAATCGACTCCCCCACTCATGGCTACGGCAATATTCACATCAATACCCCTGTCCTTATATTATGGAATAGAGATAACCCGGAGTCAAAGAGATAGTCGGATACGGAGTAGCGGATTGCCCTTAACTAAGCTTTCAGTTTTTCCAGGGTGACTTTAGCGGCCACTTCCCCGGAGACGAACATAGAGCCAAAGGTCGGACCCATCCGGGGCAGTCCGTAGACAGTGCCCACGGCCATGCCGGTGACAATCAGGCCGGGATAGGCTTCTCCGGTGTATTCGACGATGAGGTCTTCCGATTTTTCAATCCACAGGGCGCCTTCGCCCTTAGTCTGAATCAGCCCGCGCTGTTCCAGCTTTTTTACCACGGTAGCGTCATGCCCGGTGGCATCGATGATCACCGGCGCTTCGATTATTACCGGGTCCAGGGCCGCTATCTGCCGCGGCAGCGAGGCTATCGGCGACCAGTTGATGACCGCGCCGCAGACCCTGTCATTTTTTATCACGACATCTTCGAGCATGGTCATATTAAAAACCTTGACCCCCGCCGCGCAGGCATGGGCAATCAGGCTGGCACAGGCATGGGGAGCGTCGCAGACCACCAGTCCTTCTTCAACGACCTTGTACGGCACGCTTATCTGGTCGAGCAGCTTCTCGCCGGGGTGCCGCACCGTTACCTTGGGCATCAGGTAGCCGCCGCTCCAGAAGCCCCCGCCCAGGTAGTTGTTGCGTTCTATAATAACCACCTTTTTCCCGGCCCGAGCGATATCGCGTCCGGCGACCAGTCCGCTGGGACCGGCCCCGATGATAATACAATCGCATTCCGTATATTCGATAAACTCATTAGCAAACTCGGATACTATGGCGCGGGTGATGGCTTTTTCGGTTACGGGGCTGAATTTTCTCATCTTGGCTCCTTTATTTTTGCAGGTTGTTCGGTCGTACCGGCGGCGTTTTCCAGCCGTTTCAAACGCTCTTCCAGGGCGTGCTGGTCCTTGACAACGTTCCTGATAGCCTCGGCCACGGGGTCGGAAAGCTTACCGTGCTCCAGGTCCATCACCGGTTTTTCACGTTTGGTAACTACCCTGCCGGGGATACCGACCACGGTGACTCCCGGCGGTACCGACTTGATGACCACCGAGCTGGCGCCGACTCTCGAGCCGTCGCCGATGGTGATAGGTCCGAGGGCTATCGAGCCGCTGCCCATCTCCACGCCGTTGCCGAGGGTAGGGTGGCGCTTCTTTTTCTCCATAGTTGTTCCGCCGAGGACGACTCCCTGGTATAACAGGACGTCATCGCCTATTTCCGATGTTTCACCGATAACAACCCCCGAACCGTGGTCGATGAAGAACCGCCGGCCGATTTTAGCGCCGGGGTGGATTTCTATACCGGTGAAAAAGCGGCTGATATGAGAAGTAAGACGGGCTAACAGACGCAGTTTATGACGCCACAGGAAATGGGCTACATGGTGGGCCCATAACGCGTGCAGCCCGGGATAAGTGAGGAGGACCTCAAAAATATTCCTAGCCGCCGGGTCCTTGTTGAAGACCGTTTGAATGTCTTCTCTCAGCCTCTTAAACACTCAACATCTCCCCGTATTTATAAGATAGGATATTGATATTATACTCCATATTTGCCATCGATGTTTTACGTTCGTTCTTATCCTGTCGCTTTGGTCGATAGTTCCTTAGCCTTTTCCCGCTTGATTAAGTCCTGCAGGGTTATGGAGTCGAGGGTTTTATCGATAGCGTCTTTCATCTCGCCCCATACATCGCGGGTAACACAGAAATCCGAGCGATTACAGCTTTCGGGGTCCATCACACAGTCCACGGGAGTAATAGCGCCTTCGAGTAACGTGACCACCTCGCTAAGTTTTATCTGGTCCGGTTTTTTACTTATCTGCAGGCCGCCCCGGGCACCGCGCGTGCTCCTGACGATACCGGCCCCGACCAGCGGGGTAATGATATGCTCCAGGTAGTGAAGTGAAATGTTCTGTCGCCGGGCAATCTCTTTCAACTGCACCGGTTTATCTCTCTGGTGACGGGCGAGGTCGAGGAGAGCCCGGGTCCCGTAGCGGGTTCGCGTGGATAATTTCAAAATATCACTCCAATGTTGACTAAAATAATTAACTTAGTTCAGTTTAACATTACGCCGGGATGCTGTCAACTTTGAAACTGCCCGTATTATTGTGTAGAATGTTTCTGTGGAGAAGGATTTCAGCCGACTTCCCGGCGTAGACAAGGTTCTTGCTGATGAGCGGATAGACCGACTCGCTCGAGAATATCCGCATGATTTGCTGGTAAAAACCATCCGGCAGGCGCTGGAACGGGCACGCCGGGATATCGCGAGGGGTAAAGCCTCCGCTTCTCCGGACGATATCATCGCCGCGGTTGTGTCCCGGATACAAGTTCTGGAAAAGCCAAGTCTGCGGCCGGTAATCAATGCCTCCGGCGTTATTATCCATACCAACCTCGGCCGGGCCCCTCTCAGCCAGGAATCCCTGGCGGCGATACAGACGGTCAGCCGGGGCTATTCCAACCTGGAATTCAAACTGGATACGGGTAATAGAGGTTCCCGGAACGTTCACATTGAAGGTCTCCTATGCGAGTTAACCGGCGCCGGGGCGGCGCTGGTCGTTAATAACAACGCCTCGGCTGTATTACTAGGGCTGTCGGCGCTGGCGCGCCGTAAAGAGGTCATCGTCTCCCGCGGTCAGGCCGTGGAAATCGGCGGCGGTTTCCGCATCCCGGATGTCATGCGGCAGAGCGGCGCCAAACTCGTCGAGGTGGGCACCACCAATTGCACCTATGTCGCCGATTTTGAGCAGGCTATCACTCCCCGCACCGCCGCCCTGATGCAGGTGCACTCCAGTAACTTCCGCCTGGTGGGATTCACCAGCGAGGTAACCATAGCAGATCTGGTGGAAATCAGCCGTAAGCACAAACTACTGTTGCTGGACGACCTGGGCAGCGGCTGCTTTCTGGATACCACCGCGTACGGTCTGGCCCCGGAGCCGACGGTTCAGCAGAGCGTGGCCGCCGGCGTACCGCTGACCTTTTTCTCTGGCGACAAGCTGGTAGGCGGACCTCAGGCGGGTATTATCGTTGGCGAGAAGGAATATATCGATAAGCTAAAGAGGCATCCCCTGGCCCGGGCGGTGCGTACCGATAAGACCCGGCTGGCAGCCCTGGGGGCGACCCTGCTGCATTACCTCAGGGGGGAGGCCACCGAGAAAATCCCGGTATGGCGGATGATAGCGGCCAGCCTCGATGATATTGAAGAACGGGCCAGGACCTGGGCGAATGCCCTCGGAGATATGGCCAAGGTTATACCCGGGGAGACGATGGTGGGCGGCGGCAGTCTGCCGGGTGGGAGTCTGCCTACACGGCTGGTGGCTATAGGAGGCAGCGGTAGGAAACCTTCGGCCAAGAACATCGGCGAACGACTCCGCCGGCGGGAGATACCGGTTGTCGGTCGCATCAACGAGGACGTCCTGCTGCTGGACCCGCGTACGGTTCTCCCGGAAGAGGATAAAATCGTACTCGAAGCCGTCCGGTCCATCAAGAAAACGTAATACCCGGGCTATCCTGCCTCCGATAAAATCGACATCAGGGAGATATTGATATGAACGAGAAAGAACTGCCTCTCCGCTACGGATTCAATCCCCACCAGAAACCGGCCCGGATATATAATAAAAAAGGTTCACTGCCGTTTAAAATCGTCAACGGCGCTCCGGGATATATCAATATGCTGGACGCCCTTAATTCCTGGCAGCTGGTCAGAGAAATTAAACAAACCTTAGGCCTGCCGGTCGCGGCATCGTTTAAGCATGTCAGCCCGGCCGGGGCGGCGGTGGGCATCCCGCTTACCGATGCTCTGAAGAGAGCCTATTTCGTCGACGGCATGGAGGAGACACCCCTGATGGCGGCCTACGCCCGTGCCCGCGGGGCCGACCGCGTATCTTCCTACGGCGATTTCGCCGCGTTGAGCGAAGTGGTTGATGTAGCCACCGCTAAACTGATAAACCGGGAGGTATCCGACGGCATGATTGCCCCCGGCTATGAGCCGGCCGCCTTGGATATCCTCAAAACCAAGAAGGGCGGCAAATACCTGGTGATTGAGGTAGATGTTGATTACCAACCACCGGAAAACGAGTCCCGCGAAGTCTTCGGGCTGACCCTGGAGCAGAAGCGTAATAATTCTGTTGCTACTAACGATATGATGGAGAACATCGTTACTAAGAAGAAAGAATTTCCTGTCGATGCCATCCGCGACCTTGTCGTGGCCACCGCAGCGATTAAGTATACGCAGTCCAATACCATCGGATTCGCCGTGGATGGGCAGGCTATCGGTATCGGCGCCGGACAGCAATCGCGTATCCACTGCACCCGGCTGGCGGGTGAAAAGGCCGACCGCTGGTTCCTGCGGCAGCACCCCGTTATCCTCGGGATAGAGTGGCGTGAAGGGGTGGCCCGGGCAGAGCGCAATAACGCCATCGACCTTTATTTGTACGAGCGGTTGAATTCATTTGAGATGGAAGTAATCAAGTCGGCGATGAAAAAAGTGCCGCCCCAGCTGACCTACGAGGAAAAGATCGAGTGGCTCAAAGGATTAAAGGGTGTTTCGCTGAGCTCGGATGGGATGATACCTTTCCGGGATACCATCGACCGTGCCTATCAGAGTGGCGTGAGTTATATCGTCCAGCCCGGTGGCTCCATCCGTGACGACGATGTCATCCAGGCCTGCGACGATTACAGCATGGTGATGGCTTTTTCCGGGGTAAGATTCTTTCATCATTAACGCGCATAATACCGGAGTAATCTGGTCTAATATCCTCTCCCATTGTGGGAGAGGAATTGAATCGGGGAGAATAAGCAGCCTATGTTTGTTCTGGGTACCGCCGGTCATATTGACCATGGCAAATCACTCCTGGTGCAGGCTTTAACCGGCATCGACCCCGACCGCCTCCGGGAGGAGAAAGCGCGGGGCATGACTATCGAGTTGGGGTTTGCCTGGCTGACCCTGCCGAGCGGTCGTGAAGTGGGTATCGTCGATGTGCCCGGCCACGAGCGTTTCGTCAAGAACATGCTGGCCGGTGTCGGGGGAATCGATGTCGCCCTGCTTATCGTGGCCGCCAACGAGGGCGTCATGCCGCAGACCCGGGAGCACCTGGCCATCCTCGATTTGCTGGAAGTCAGCCGCGGGATTACAGTTATCACCAAGCAGGACCTGGTGGATGACGAATTCCTGGCACTGGTGCGGATGGAGGTTGAGGAAGTCCTGGCCGGTACCTCGCTGGAAGGGGCGCCGATCATAGCGGTTTCCGCCCTCACCGGCGACGGATTGCCGGAGCTACAGCAGAAAATAGACGGGTTACTGGATACCACACAACCGAAGCAGGATTTAGGAAGACCGCGTCTGTCCGCCGACCGTATATTCACCATGTCCGGGTCCGGGACGGTGGTTACCGGCACGTTAATCGACGGTGAGTTATCTGTAGGGCAGGAAGTGGAAATCATGCCCTCGGGACTGAAATCCCGGCTGCGGGGACTCCAGACGCACAAGTCCCGTATAGAGAAAGCCACCCCGGGGAGTCGCGTGGCCGCCAACCTGGTGGGCATCAGCAAGTCCCAGATGGTAAGGGGAGACGTTGTTACCAGGCCCGGGTGGCTGAAGTCATCCTCGATGATTACCGTGAAGCTGAAATTAATCTCATATATCCAGCGTCCGCTGCGCCACAATGCTACCGTCAGCTTTCACACGGGGGCTTCGGAAACAGAGGCCAAGTTGCGTTTGCTGGAAGGAGACGCGCTGCAGCCGGGCAATACCACCTGGGCGCAGCTGGCCATGGAAAGACCGGTGGCGGTGGTCAAGGGCGACCATTATATCATCCGTTCACCTATCGAGACCCTCGGCGGTGGGATTATTGTCGAGGCTAACGCTAAAAGATTACGCCGGTCCCGACCGGAAGTAATTCGGAACCTGCAGGCCCGGGACGAAGGCACCGCCGAGGAAGCCATTCTCGCCCTGCTCGAAACCAGGCAGCCCCGGGAACTCAAGTCGCTGGTAAACGAGAGCAATCTGACCGAACCGGAGATTATCCCGGCAGCGGAATCCCTGATTCAACAGGGTAAAATGGTTAGTATGGGGAAAGGCGTTCAGAGACTCCTGTTTACGCAGTCCGGCTGGAAAAAATTCACCGCTAAAACGGTAAAAGTACTGGAAGAATACCACCGGAAATACCCGGCGCGTTCCGGGATGCCCCGGCTGGAACTGGGCAATAGTCTGAAACTGGGCAGTCATGCCCCGGCGGCGCTGGAAAACCTGGTAAACCAGGATGTAATAATTGTAGAGGGAAGTCAGGTCCGTCTACCATCACATACTATCAAACTCACTTCGGCCCAGCAGGCCAAACTGGACAATTTTCTGGAGGCTCTCGCCAAAAATCCTTATAGGCCGCCCAGCGAGCTTATCCCCGAGCCGGATTTACTGAATATACTCATCGGGCAGGGCCGGGTGGTAAAAGCAAGTGATACCGTAGTGTTTTCAACCAAGGTGTATAATGAGATGGTAGCCGCGATAACCGCCCGGATTAAAGAGACCGGTAAGGTGGGGCTGGGTGAGGTAAGGGATATGTTCGGCACCAGCCGCAAGTATGCCCAGGCTTTGCTGGATCACCTCGACGGGAAGAAAATTACACGCCGCGTCGGTGATGACCGGATGCTCTATTGACTAGATTTTTTTACTGGTTCACACCGGGTACGAGTTGTTATATAATATACCTAATCTGATGATGCGGGAGGACTGGTCAAATGCTGGACTGGTTTGTCAATAACGCTGTCTGGATACTGATTGCCGCCAGTGTGGTAATGATTATCGGACTTATTTTTCATGAGCCATTCCGCAAGATGATTGCCAAGCTGGAACCTGATAAGTGGCATGAGAAAGCTATCGGGGGCGTCGCTTCGGTATTCTGGGTCATTGAAGGCGTTGCGATACTGGTGGTGATTTTAGCTTTCGTGGCCATGTTCTTGGACCGCGAAGGAATGACCGCAATGATATCGCAACAGGATATTCAGGACTGGTTCGCCGACCATGGTGTGAATGTCCTGATAATCATCCTCGTTGGTATCGTGCTCTGGTTTATTGTTAAGAAGGCTTTGCCGCGGCTGATACGGCGTACCATGGCCAGACAGAAAAGAGGAGAAAGTCGGGAGGGGATGAAGAAACGGGCCGACACTCTCCAGGCCGTATTTATGGGGATAGCTAAGATAGTCATTGTTCTCCTGGTTGTCCTCATGATTTTAACCGAATTAACTGTTCCTATCGGTCCGATACTGGCAGGCTTCGGTATTGCTGGCTTGGGCATAGGTTTTGGCGCTCAGTGGTTGATTAAAGACTTGA
The DNA here is from genome assembly GCA_034430375.1 of Dehalococcoidales bacterium. GTDB lineage: Bacteria > Chloroflexota > Dehalococcoidia > Dehalococcoidales > RBG-16-60-22 > W425. Next base: position 4,492 of record DAOUER010000023.1, on the reverse strand, counting down.
TTGCCGGGGTTTTCGTTCTTATGGAAAACCAGTACCGCGTGGGCGATGTGGTCAAGGTAGCCGATGTTGTCGGTCTGGTAGAAGAAATAAACCTGAGAAAGACGGTATTGCGTGACCTCGATGGTATCGTGCACCACGTTCCCAACGGTGAAATCAGGGTAGCCAGTAACTATACCCGGCACTTCGCCAGGATTAATCTTGATATTTCGGTTGCCTACGATACTGATCTGGACTTTGCCATTGAAGTAATTAATCGCGTATGTCAAGAAATGGCCGAGGAAGAGCAGTGGAAGAAAGTCATAAAAACCGCACCCCAGGTTCTCAGGGTTAATAAACTGGGTGATTCCGGTATTGACCTGAAAATACTGGGTGAAGTCAAACCCGCCGAACAATGGAATGTCATGGGGCAATTACGCCTGCGCATTAAAAAGGCTTTCGATGCCGAAGGGATTGAAATCCCCTGGCCGCATACCAAGGTCTACTTCGGGAATAAGCCCGGCGATTAGGTCTCTTTTTTCAGCACCAGGCTGGCGCCGTTACCGTCCTCGATGACCTTCTCCACCAGGGGGATGTCTTTCAGGATATCAATCAAAGGCATGGGTTCTTTAACGTCAAATATTACCGACATCTCTTTTTCCGAGGCGTTTTCCTGTACGTACTTAATGCCGGGGATATGCACCAGGTAGTTCATCAGGTTCTTGAGGTGCCGGTATTCGAACGAAGTAACCGATTTTAACTCAACCTTACCGGAAAACAGCGGATCGTTGCCATTTTTTCCGTTGGTCTTTTCACCCATGAATTTGATGGATAAAACGGTATTTTCAATGAGTTCTACGTCAGAGCTGGCAGGTTCTTGAATAGTACCGGTCACCTCCTCACTCTTATCGGCGATGCCGGCCATGATCTCTTCCAGGCTGTTCTGGGTTTCTTCCACCGCACCGGCCAGTTCGCTGAGGCCGCTCTGTAATTCGTCCTGGAATTTCCTCACCGTGCTCTTGGTCCGGTTCATTATTTCCATTACTTTTTCGCTGATTTCTTTGCTGCTGGTCACTACGTCGGATATCATTTTCTCGGCGTTTTGCCGTGCTTGACCCAGGATCTGAGATGATTGTGCTTCCGTCTCTTCCCTGGCTTTTTCCGTTATTTCCTGGACGAGTTTTTCCAGCTGTTGCTGTGAGGTAGAGATAGTTTCGTTCTTCTCTCTCTCGGCAATCTCCCGGGCCCGTTCGATGATATCCTCGGATTCTTTCTTGGATTTTTCAATGATTTTATCTATATGTGCCTGAGTTTTCTTCCTGGCTTCTTTTCTTATCTTGTCTTCGGCTTCATAAATCAGCCGCTGGGACTGGAGTTTGGCTTCTTTGATGATTTCCGCGGCGCGCTTGTTGGCCTGCCATTCAATCTCGTCGATGAATATATCGGAATCGGATTTGTCTTTGGAAATCGATTCTTTAGATTTACTTATTTGATCTTCAATTATTTCATGCGCCTTGGCTTTGGGGACTTTCTCGACATCGTCAGTCGTCTTTTTAGTGATTTCATCGATCCTGGCGCGGTAATCGTCGAATATCTTGGTGAATTCGTCGCTTTTAAGATTGGTTTTCGTTGGTTGTTTTGCCATTGTTATTTCCTCACTATGGTCTCGGGCGTAAATAGCACCGGGCGTATTTACGCTTGCCTATATTTTATATCCTGATATCTTTTGTATATATAGACATTTAGTGGGTAGGAAAGTAGTACTTTGGTAGGGGCGTGGAGGAATTTTGGTATAACGATATGGATCCAATCCATGAACGTTAATTTAGGCTCATAATACAATATGGGATTAGCCAAATCACCAATAAGGGCTATTTACTATATCACCAAAGTACCATATACAATTAATTACCCGAAGGTTACAATAAAATTTGGAACGAACTATTAATACTTGAAGCAGGTAATATAATGATAGAAATAACCGAACATGCCAAACAGGAATTACACAGGTTACTTATCAACAAAGTAGACTGGCCGGGAGCCCTTCTGCGTCTTATTGACCGGGGTAAAGGAAAACTGGGACTGGGTATAGATATCCAGAAGCCGGACGATCTGGTGATAGAATATGATAGCAGGAAGCTGATACTGGTTGAATCGGAGCTGGCTGAGCATCTGGCGGATATCACCCTTGATGTTGATGATACCCCCGACGGCCCGGAACTGGTTATTATTGAGACAGCTAAAAAATCCTCCACGGTTACCGAGTGTGTAAAATGGAAACCTTTAACCAAGGTGACCTACAGTCTCAACTGAAGCCCCCATTAAAACTGAGGTTATATTTATTGACTATCTTGATGTATTGTTAATTATTTAGATTCTTACTATTCTTCTTAGACCATTGCCTACCCGTTACGCGTTTTCCCGTATTACAAGAAATTTACGGGAAGCGCGTATCTTTTATTTTACTTTTTTATCTGTCTGGCTTATTATTTGAGATAATTGTCACATACACCTGCATTGAGTCAATCTATAATAACAACAACAAAGGTAAAGAACGCTTAGACGGAGTATGCGGAGGTATATGATGGCCAAGAAAGACAAAGAGCATGCCAAGTTACACAAAATATATAAATCCGGTGAGAAATACCATTGCGGTGAGTGCGGGGCCGAGGTGCACTGGGCTAACGATTGCCCGGGCTGCAAGGCCAAAATCGACTGGTCTCAGATTGAAGGAATTACCCACCGGGTCAGCTAGCCCAAGTCCCGATTGGACCGGAAGCCTTTTAGCACACGATTGATAGCATCGCAGAATACGGCATAGTCTTTTTTTCATCTCTGCCATTTTGCCATTTACCGGTCAGGGAAGTAAAAATTCCCTCGTAACGCTTGAGGTATTCATAAAAAACCGGTCTAAAGTCAGATTGACCTTTATCTCAATTCACTGAGTATCTGGCGTAAGCGCATGGGAGTAGAACCTACCGAAGACGCTACTTAAGCTCTACAATAGAGTTGAAGTCACCGATAATCGTCTTCAGGAGTTGATTGACCTTAGCTTATTAAATGGCTTTTTTACCATCTTAAGGATGCTATCAAGCACTACCTTATCTATTATCCTGTTTGACCTGCGTCTGGCAACTCTATCGGAGACTCGATCCGGCATTTTTTCGGCTACCGTGCCAAGGCGCGGTGAAAATATGTAATACTCTACGAAATCAAACTTTACTTCTTCTAGTAAGTGTATTGTTTCTGCAAAGTCCTGGTTTGTCTCCGTAGGGAAAGCAACCATAATTTGTGTTCTTATCTTGAGCGATGGACAGGCTTTTCTCAGCCTTCGTACGGATTCTTTCAGAGTCTCGACGGTATAAGCGCGTCCCATAAGTTTCAGGATTCGATCACTCCCTGATTCGCTAGGGATTTCAATATACCATATCTTACCCGTGGCGAAGATTGGCTCCAGGTCATCCATCATCTGGCTGAGAAAATGTGGATTCATGTTGCGGAGTCCTATTCTGTACTCGCCTTTCTCTTTGACCATCTTCCTGAGGAGATCAGCGATGGTATAACCTAAATCCCTGCCGTATGAACCCAGGTCAGTCCCCAGCAAGGCAAAAGTCTTGTAGCCCCTGCTGAGACCATCCCTGAACTCATTCATTATCTTGTCAATTGATTTACTCTTTACTTTTCCTCTTGAAAAACGTACGGAACAATAAGTACACTGCCCGAGGCACCCTGTTGAGATTTTAATGTAAAAAACTGAGGGGTCCTTTGGTTGGCGAAGATTTATTTTACTGTATAAATAATAATAATAATGATTGAGTAAATCTCTTGGTGATTTATCAAGTTTTCTCCGGGAATCTTCTCTAATTTGATAACGAGGGCAGACTTCATTAGCGGTGATATCACTAACAGGCTTTTCAGCATTTATAATTTCATCAAGCTTATCAATGTCACTTTCACTAAATGTGGGCCCGGCGTAGATTTGGCTTAATGCTTCGTATTCTGTTTTAGGGAGGCATCCCCATACGATAACCTGTGAATTTTGCTTCGCATTCTTTTGCAGGTCTTTCACAATTTTCAGATTATTTTCAGTAGTACTATTAGTTAAGGAGCAAGCATACAATAGGGTAAGATCGGCAGTGGTTGGGTCATCCGTGGTAGACCAACCGTTTTTTTCGAAATATACTTTTAAACGAGCGCAGTCTAGCAGGGATTCTGGGCAACCGGTGGATAAAATACAGGCTTTTTTCATTTTTTTATTACTTATTGATTTAAATGTATGGTAGCTAATCTTCGCCAGTAAGTGAGACGATTGATACGCCCCTCATATAAATACCTTAAATAAATAGGCATAATTCTTCCTTAATCGGGCTTTTTCATCTTATTCAAAGCAGGTTAATATCAGGTTAGAATACAGTTACATCAGGTGAGAATTAAAGGTAACCGCGGTATCCCATCCGGTTGTGTCTGTTAACGGTTATGAAAATAAAAACCAACAGGAGTAAAGCAATGATGAAAA
>DAOUER010000022.1:0-2803 GCA_034430375.1 Dehalococcoidales bacterium | reverse complement strand
AACAGTCAGGCTTGAAATCACCGAATATGAGCCAGGACCCGATAAAGTTAAAATGGTGACAAAATTCGGGTTTTATGAAGGGGAACCGCCACCCGCATACCGCGAATTCTTCGGCAGACTTTATCATAGTGCGCTCGAAAAAAGTCCAGAAGCCAAAAATGGAAAGGATGGAGTTCTCGCGATGGAGGAAACTGACGTACTGTCTGAAAAGTATCAAAGGAAATGGGATAGTGAGCCTATTTATGATGAAAGTATCTTCAGCAAAATAGATAAGACGGTCCACCTTCACACTGAGATTAGGAACGTTAGAAGTAGCGCAGCAGCATGTATAAATGCTCTAGGTTGTATGGCCAACAACAAGAACGACCTTTTAAATTTCCTGAATGAGTTTAACGTTGGAGTTGATGAAATAATAACTTTTCCTTCGGGATCCACGGTCGGTGGTCGAAGATATAACGACTCTGGAAATATTGTATTCGAGTGGGTAGGGCCAAAAGAGTCACCTTTGGGTGAAAAAGGCAGCCGGGGTTTGAATCGCACTAGCATTGATGCATACGTTCTTGGCACAGTTAAAGGGAAGGTTACTCAATTGTTAATAGAATGGAAATTCACCGAGACTTACAATTCACCTCTCAACGCAAAGAGGTTTTCTGGCATCGCCGGGAATGAGCGACTACGAAGATACTCAATCTGCCTAGCGAAACTGCGGAAGGAACAGGATTTTCCCTTTAGGATGACTTACGAAGGCGCTTTTGGCTTGCCAGACCTGTGTTACGAGCCTTTCTTTCAGCTTTTGAGGATGACATTACTCGCTAAATTGACAACTCCCTTAGAGTTTGACAGTGGCTTGGTCGTGAAGGATTATAGAATCCTTCACCTATCGCACTCCAAGAATTCTGGCTTAAACGAGCTAACCCCTGCCCAATTGGATTTTTCTCCAGGTCTAAGGCGCTATTCCGGAAGATCACTGCATGAAGTGTGGAGAGACAATATTTTGTCTAACACGGAAGCGAAGAAATTCTGTTGCGGATACTGGGACCAAGCTATTAGAGTTATATCTGACGACAGATTGAAAAATTATCTCTCTAATCGTTACTTGGGCTACCGGGCGGACTATTGAAGGTCAGTGACTTGCGGCCATGGAAAGGATATTGAAAAGACTTTGCCTGGCAAGCTTTTGCTCCGACGGGTTCTAGGTATCGTCCCCCTAAGTGGAGATAGGGGGATTCGAACCCCCGACCTCTGCCATGCGAGGGCAGCGCTCTCCCGATTGAGCTATATCCCCACCACAGCGATTATAGCATATGCCTTCCTTGCCAGCCACCGCTATCGCTACTGCACTGAAATTTGCCATGGAATACGGAGTCATTATCGGGCTGGAGGTTCAGGTCCTCCGCGGCTTACTTCCCTAATCTCAGGCTTTAAGGCTCCTCCAGGTTATTAAGCACCGTCGGTATCAGCTCGGTAAGGGCGGGGTGGATATGAAGGCCCTGGTCTATTTCGCCGCTGTGCCCGCCCGAAGTCATGGCGTTAACTACCTCTTGAATCAGCACCGGGGCACAGGGCCCTATGATATGAAAACCCAGTATCTTTTCCGTCTCTTTTTCCACGATGGCTTTGGCCAGCCCCTCCGTTTCCATCATGGCTTCGCCCTTGGCCACATCGCTATATCTGGCCCGCCCCACCAGTATCTTATGCTCTTTGCGGGCATTCTCCTCGGTAAGCCCCACCGAGGCAATCTGGGGATGGGAATAAATGGCGTGGGGGACAGCGCTGTAGTCCATCTCCAAATTGGCGTCATGGAAGGCGTTGTTAGCCGCTATTACCGCTTCCCGGTTGGCTACGTGGGTGAACATCTGCTGGCCGTTGGCATCCCCGACGGCAAAAATGTTCTTCAGGCTGGTCTCAAGGCGCCGGTTGACCTTGATAAAACCACGCTCATCCGTCTCAACTCCGCTATTTTCCACCTTTAATATATCGGCGTTAGACCTCCTGCCCACGGCCATCAGGACACCCTGCCCGCTGAAACTCTTTTCTTTGCCGGTCTTCTTATCCTTTACCAGCACAGCCACGCCGTTACCCTTTTTCTTGACTTCACTAGCCTGGGCGCCGGTGTGGACGGCCATACGTTTCTTCAATGCCTCCCGCAAAAGCTCCGATATTTCCGGCTCCTCGGGCAGCACCAGCCGGTCGGCCATCTCCAGCATGGTAACTCTGGTGCCCATGGCGGCAAAGAAATGCCCGTACTCGACGGCGATGTAGCCGCCGCCGATGATGATTAAACTGTCCGGCCTGGCCTTTAGCTGCAGCGCCGTCTCGTTGGTCAGGTAGCTCACGCCGTCCAGGCCTTTTATCGGCGGTATGAAAGGCCGCGCGCCGGAGGCGATGAAAATCTTTTTACCCTTGATTTTCTCCCCGCTAACCTCAAGGGTATAATCACCGGTAAAATGCCCCTCGCCCTGGTAAAAATCCAGCTTCTTTGACTGTTTAATACCCTCCCTGATGTGGCTCTGGCCTTCCCGTATAAATGCCCTCATCCGCGCCATAATGGACTTAAAGTCGATATTGCTTATCTCCGCCCCGATACCCAGCTTTTTAGCTTCCTCTATCTCGACTACCCTGTCCGCCGGGTATATCAGCATCTTGGAGGGGATACAGCCCACGTTGAGGCAGGTTCCACCCAGCGGCCCCCGCTCCACCAGAGCCGTCTTAAAACCGTGGGCTACCGCCTCGTCGGCAATAATGCTACCGCAACCGGAGCCGATAACGATAACATCGTAGTTCTTCACCTTAAGCCCCCTCC
>DAOUER010000021.1:0-2568 GCA_034430375.1 Dehalococcoidales bacterium | reverse complement strand
TAATGGCGATACCGAGTAGTAAGACCACTCCCACCCCCATCAGCCCCACGGCTACCCGTATGAGAACGGGTATATCACCGTCGAGGAAAAATCCTTTAACCCCCCAGCCGATTAATACCAAGACGCCGATTCCGATGAGTACAAAGGCTATATTCTGCCACATGCTGCACCTCCGGTGCTTTAACGTTTTCTTTTCCAAACCGTTCCAGTAGTACTATCTTCCAGGATTATACCAAGTTCATCGAGTTTCTGACGCATTTCATCGGCCAGCTGCCAGTTTTTCTCCTTACGGACAGCGGCTCTTTCTTCGATAAGCGTTTCAATTTGCTTCTGGAATTCTTCGTCTACCGGTTCTTCCTCGGGTGCTTTAAAGGTAAGTCCCAGTACCCCGCCTAACTCGCGGAGTGTTTTACGGGCTGCATCTACATTACCGCCCCTGTCCACCGCCTGGTTGATATCACGCGTCATGTTAAAAAGTACCGCCAGCGCCTGCGGAGTATTGAAGTCGTCGTCCATGGCCTCTTCAAATTTCTGGCGGTATGGCGCGGCATCCAATACCTCCCCTTTACCCCCAGCATCGTCCCTCGAAGCCGCCTGCCTCAGTCTTTCAACCCCCCGCGCCGCCGCCTCCAGGGCCTCCTCGGTGTAGGTCAGCGGACTGCGGTAGTAGGAACCGAGCACGAAAACATGGATGGCGTCGGAGCTATAGCTCTCTAAAGCCTCGCGGATTTTTATCAGATTACCCACCGACCGACTCATCTTTTCTTCACCCATCTGCAACAGGCCGTTATGCATCCAGTATTTCACGAAGGGTTTTTTGCCGGTAAAGCTCTCCGACTGCGCAATCTCGTTTTCGTGGTGGGGAAAGACCACGTCCTGGCCGCCGCCGTGAATATCAATCTGCTCGCCGAGGTATTTAATCGACATGGCACTGCACTCAATGTGCCAGCCGGGCCGGCCTTTGCCCCAGGGGCTATCCCAGGAAGGTTCTCCCGGCTTGGACTCCTTCCAGAGCACGAAGTCCATGGGGTCTTCCTTAGCTTCCCCGGGCTCGATACGGGTCCCGGCCCTCATCGAGTCGAGTGTGCGGTGTGACAACTTTCCGTAATCAGGGACATTCCTCACACGGAAGTAGACATCACCGCCGACGGCGTAAGCAAATCCTTTATCTATCAGGCCCTGTACGACCTCTATCATCTTGTCGATTTCACCCATCGCCCGGGGGAAGAAATGAGCCGGTCGGACGTTCAGCGCCGCCATGTCTTCGTCATAGCGCTCGACGTATTTCTGGGTGAGTTCCGGGACGGTCATGCCGCGCCGGTTGGCAGTAGCGATGATATTGTCCTCGATATCGGTGATATTCTGGACGTGTTTTACCTTGTATCCACGGTATTCCAGGTAGCGGCGGACGACATCGAAGAAGATATAGCTGAGGGCATGACCGATATGGGCATCATCGTAAGGATTGATACCGCAGACGTACATCTTAACTTCATCGCCAAGGGGTACGAATTCTTCTTTTTGCGCCGAGAGAGAGTTGAATATCTTCATTTAACCGCTTTCTATCAATGCTACAGCGTAGGCCGCGATTCCTTCACCCCGCCCGATTAGTCCCAACCCGTTGCTGGTACTGGCTTTGACACTGACCTGGTTGATATTTACGTTCAGTGTCTGGCTGAGCGCTTCCCTGATATGATTAATATAATCGCTGAGCATTGGTTCTTCCGCAATCACGGTAGCATCGATATTGACCAGCTGCCAACCATCCGAAAGAAGCATATCCTTGGTTTCTTCCAGCAGTATCAAACTGAGTATATCCTTGTATTCCGGATTTCCGGACGGGAAATGTTGCCCGATATCACCCATGGCCGCCGCACCCAGCAGGGCATCGATAATTGCGTGGGTCAGCACGTCGGCATCGCTCCAGCCGCTCAAGCCCTTGTCATAGGGGATATGAACGCCTCCGAGCACCAGCTTTCGTCCCGCTTCCAGAGGATGAATATCGTAACCTATACCAACACGCAGATTATTTTTCACGTTGTTGCAGCAGTACCTCCGCCAGTATCAGGTCTTCGGGGGTGGTTATCTTAATATTATCATATGAGCCTTCATATAGCTTAACTTTGTGGCCCATTTTCTCCACCATAGCGGCGTCATCGGTAACATTGCTGTAATGCTGACGGTGGGCCAGCTGTAGTAAATCGACGCGAAATACCTGCGGGGTCTGAACCGCCCTCAGATTTTGACGTGACAGCGTCTTAGTCACTATCCCGTCTTTGTCTACCACCTTGATAGTATCCTTGACATCGACAGCCGCCACGGCCGCGCCGGTTTCTCTGGCCTCCCGCAGTCCCCGCTCTATAAGTTCGACGGTTACCAGCGGACGGGCGCCATCATGCACGACCACCCAATCGCAGGTTTTCAGCAGTTTCAGACCCTCAGCGACGGAGTCCTGCCGGCGCTTGCCGCCGACACAGACATCGGTGACCTTGGACCATTTCCTGCCGGCTACCAGCCGTCGGCAATAGTTTTGTTTCTCACCGCTTACGACCACCACTATCTGGTCGA
>DAOUER010000020.1:0-32565 GCA_034430375.1 Dehalococcoidales bacterium | reverse complement strand
GTCGGCAATACCACCGAATATACTATCATCAAATAATCGGTCATTTTATACCGGATAGTCGCTGATTTGACAGACGGATTGGAATAGAATAATACTTAATGGATTTGCCTGATCGGCAGGTTCGTATATAAATAATAATAACGATGGTTAGGAGAAACATGACTCTACAATCGAATCAACCCGATGACTGGAAGGACCTTACCCCCGAACAGAAGCGGGAAAGACGCTTGAATAATATGTTGAATCCCCCGGGCATGACCTTCCCCAGCCCCGAGGCGGAGAAAGCCTATAAGGTGCGTATGCAGCGGATGGTGGATGTTTATAACCTTAAAGAGCCGGACCGAGTGCCGGTAAACCTACCGGTTGGCAACCTGCCTCTGAAGATGGCTGGTATCGATGCCTACACGGCCATGTACGAACCGGAAAAGGCCATAGAGGCTAACCGGATTTTTAATGAGAAATACGGCGAAGAACTTGAATATACCGCCTATTCCTTTTTCATCCCGGGACAGGTTCTGGATTTACTAGATTACAAGCTTTATGCCTGGCCGGGACACGGTCTCGCTAAAGACGGAACAACCTGGCAGTATAAAGAAGGCGAATACATGACCGCAGATGAGTATGACGACCTCATTCGCGACCCCTCGGATTTCTGGATAAGGAAATGGATGCCACGCGCTTTCGGTGCCTTCGAGCCGATGGGGATGTTCCAGCCGTTCACTAATATCACCGAAAATGTCCATGTCATGCAGTTCATGCCGCTGGCCATGCCGCCGGTGCAGGAAATGCTCCAGAAGCTGCTGGATGTCGGCAAAGCATACCAAAAAGCAATGCAGTCGATGATGCAAGGAGGCCGCCATGCTGGCGGAGCCTTCATGGGAGGCGGCTTCGCCAAGGCCCCGTTCGATACTATCGGTGATACCCTGCGGGGTACCACGAATATCATACAGGATATGTTCCGCCGGCCTGACAAGTTGCTGGAAGCCCTCGATAAAGTGGCCGACCTGACAATCAGTACCATTCTTAACTCACCCAACATCAACAATATGACCGCGGTTATGTACCCCCTGCATAAAGGCGCCGACGGCTGGATGTCGCAGAAAGCGTTCGATACGTTCTACTGGCCATCGATGAAGAAGGTTATGGATGCCTTTATCGAGGAGGGACTTATCCAGATCCTCTTCGCCGAGGGCGGCTATAATACACGTCTCGATTATGTCAACGAGTTTCCCAAGGGCGCGGTGACCTGGTATTTCGACCGTACGGACATGGTCCTGGCTAAAAAGAAGCTCGGCGACAAGTGCTGCCTTCAGGGCAACGTGCCGTCGTCCATGATTGTTACCGGTGAACCGGCGGAGGTCAAAAAGTACTGCCGCAATCTGATAGAAACCGTCGGCAGGGGCGGCGGATTTATCCTGTCGGCCGGCACCGTCTCGGATAATCCCAAGCTGGAAAACCTGCAGGCAATGATGGCGGCCGTAAGGGAATACGGTTATTATAAGAAATAACTAAGAATCAGGCTCCTCTGAGACTACGCAGTAAATTACGAATAGTCCCCCAGAGGGTATTGGCGCTATCTACCTTTTCCTCCTGGATGCTGATATCGCCGTAGCGTACGTCGGAATATAAATCCGTTATGTTGTCCACCGGACCGGTGCCTTCGGGTATGGATTTCTCTAGGCGCCGGGCATATTCGGTAACCGTTTCGTGGCGTCGCCGTGGTAGGCCGGAACGCTTTCCTTCCCACAGCAGGTGCCGGTATATTTCCCTGACGTTCATTTTCCCACCGGACCCGGTTTCAAAAAGATACCCCGGGCCTGGCCTGGATTTTCTCTTGAATTTATCACCCAGCATCTTCAGGAAAAGCCGGAAATCGTTGCGGATATCCTTGATGTTCCAGAGCGATTCGTGTATCTCTTCAATCTTGTCCCCGCCGTGGCGGTCGAGATAGCGGGAAATAGCTTTGGCCAGGATAAAGATTATCAAAGCGATGACCAGGGCGATAATCACCCATTTGATTATCATGATTACCTCGGGGGACAACGCTCTATCGGTGACGGTAACGTCATCGAAAGGACTCCCGCCTGTTTGATTCGCGGCAGTTGGCTGCGTTTCGGTTCGGAAGATATTGAATATCCATTGCAGGAACTTAATAACAATTTCAATAACCCAGTTTAACGGAACCGATAACCATTCGATGATTTGCACTATGCCATCGGAAATATAGCCGAAACCCGTCTTAAGGACCTGGAAAAAGTCGCGGGAGAATACGCTGGCGACGACGAATCCGACGATAATCATCCCGCCGATAACCCCGAGCATCATGGGCAGCCAGCGCCAGATTGACGTTAACGCCGCTTCTTCTTTGGGCATGGCGCGGTGCATCATGTAAAGATGCCCGACCGCTATGGAGATAAGCCCGAAAAAGAAGAAGGCGATAACATAAAGACCTATATCCCCCCCCGGTCGCTCGTAGGTGCTGTCACCGGACGTTATTCTCCATAATACGATGAGGAAGATTAGCAGTGTCATACCAGTCAGGAACGACGTGTAGATGCTCCGGAATTGCGCGGTTGACCGTCCCAGGGCGATTCCCCGCCACCAGAGATATATCATTACGGCTATGGCCAGTCCCAGCGGATGAGGGCTGCTAAAGAAATGGGCCAGCTTCTCTCCGGCGTAACCGTACCAGCCGGTATCGAAAATCCCGAAACCACCGTTGTGGTCGATACGCAGCACCAGGAACATGGCTACCAGTCCGCTGCCGATAACCACGCTTCTTATCAGCCAGACCGGCCAGTCCCGTTTCGTGGCTATCCTGGTGATTACCAGGGAAGCTACCAGCATAATTATCACCGATAGCAGACTCAGGGCCGGTCCTTCTTCGGAGAACGACGGCCATAATCCCATCCAAATGAGCCAGGGAAATACCCAGAACGATTCCATGAGGACTACCGATAACGGGTAGAAAACATCGTTCAGGTAATTTATTTTCTTAAGACTGCTCATGTTGACTACTTCTCAACCAGATTTATCTCCTTGATTACATCCCAGGCTGCGTCATCGGTGATATGGTAGACCGGCAGCTTGGGGGCATGGATACCCGCAACGCTGCCGCCCACCTTGATAAGCGACACGCTGTGGCCGAGTCTCTTCATATCTAATAACGTGTTAACCAGCTCTTCGTTAGCCTGTGCCGAGATGACCACCAGGGAGCTGCCCCAGGGAAGATGGCGTACTTCCTCCCGGATAAACCGTGATACCGGTCTGCTTTCGACCTGGTGAATCTGGGCCAGGGCTTCCAGTATACGCGTCAGCTGCTCCGGGTGCTGGCTGTGAGGCACCCTTACTAGGCCCTCGGAAAAACGGGTTATCTGATTGATATACAGTCCGATGCGGAAACCGGAATTCAGGGCATACTGAGCAATGGATGCGGCTGCGATGATTCCCAGTTCCTGGAGTTGGAAGACGCTTCCCCAGTGCGGCGACTCCGTGGTGCGGACGTCCAGGAAAAGGCTGAGATCGACGGTGGTGGTCGGCTCGAAAATCCGGGTCTGGAGTCTGTTAAGACGGGCGCTGCTTTTCCAGTGAATCCGCTTCAGGCTGTCCCCGGGGCGGTAGTCTCTAACTCCGGCCGTCAGCACCGGGTCCTGAAAAAGGTGCTGCTTGATGCGGATATCCCCGAAGAGCTGCTTGGAAGGTATGCCCAGCTTATCCAGCGGCAAAAGCCGGGGATAGACGAAGAGGTAATCCACTTTGTCGATAGCTATTTCTTTGCGGAAGAAACCGAACAAATCCCCGGAGCGAATCTTGGTAGGCCCGAATAGAAAACAACCCCGCTGCTTGCAGAGCATCGGGAAGCGCCGCTTTACGCGGTGATACCAGCTGATAGGGAACATGTTGGTAAGAATGGTACGGTCTTCCAGGGTTGCCGTTGTTTTGCCTTTGAGGAGCGTTACCTGTTCCGGTAATTCGTCGTCTATCTGTATCCAGGGCAGGGGAAGAAGCTTGCGGTTGGCTATTTCTACTTCGTAAACAACCTCGTCACCGAAGAATACCTGGTTATGGCTCAGACTGCGCCGGTACTCGATGCGGTGAAGGCAGTATTTATTCCACAGGCGGGAGATTCCGCCGGTTAATATGAAGAGGAGAGAAATAATTACCAGGGGTACCTGGTTCAGTATCAGGCTGATAATCAGGACGGCGAAGGCGATGAAAAGCCAGAGTTCACCCCGCATCGACTATCCTTCCCCGGGGACGGCTTCATCTTCCACCGGAACGAAGACGGAGTTAATAATCTCCTGAATGGTCGGTTCGACTTTATATCCGCGGAGTCGGCTTTCTGATTTGGGGATAATCCGGTGTATCAGTACCGGAGTAACCATGTATTTAACGTCGTCGGGGGTGACGAAAGAGCGGCCGCGGAGGGCGGCCAGGGCTTGCGAAGCGTTATACAGAGCCAGCATCGCCCTGGGGCTGGCCCCGAGTTCTATCGAGGCGTGCTCACGGGTGGCGTGAATAACCCTGATGATGTAGTCCTCCACATCGGCCGCCACATGCACCTCACGGCAGGCCTTCTGCATCCGGATAAGCTCTTCCGAAGTGACAACAGATTCCAGTTCATCCAGAGGGTCGCTGCTGCGGAAGCGTGATAGTATCAGCCGGTCGTCTTCTTCGGTCGGGTAGCCAATCTGGATTTTCAGGAGAAACCGGTCCAGCTGGGCTTCGGGCAGGGGGAAGGTGCCTTCCAGTTCGATAGGATTCTGGGTGGCCAGAACCAGGAAAGGATACGGCAGCATTTTGGTATCACCTTCGGTGGTTACCTGGTGCTCCTGCATGGCTTCCAGCAGGGCCGATTGCGTACGGGGCGTGGCCCGGTTGATTTCATCGGCCAGGACTACCTGGGACATTATCGGGCCGGGCCGGAACTCGAAATCAGAATTCTTCTGGTTGAAAATATAGGTGCCGGTGATGTCCGAGGGCAGTAGGTCCGGGGTGCATTGAATCCGCCGGAAGGTGCATCCCAGGGATTTGGATAAGGATTTTGCCAGGACGGTTTTACCCAGTCCCGGTACGTCTTCAAAGAGGACATGCCCTTCGCAGAGCAGGGCGATTATGGCCAGTTCAACCGCCTCGCCTTTGCCCACAATTACCCTTTCAACGTTTTCCTTTATTTTTAAAGCGGTATCTTTTATCTGGTTTACAACGGATTGTTCCATATCATCTTCAACTTTCTGTATTATTATTTCTTATTATATCAGCAACGTTGCATTATTGTCATAATTCGGGGAATTATACAAAAAATTTTTGGCGGAATTACTATTAAATAAACCTGTCTCTATCGGTAAAAAAGTTATTGACATTAAGTTGCTTCAGGCGTATAATTATAGCAACCGATATATCGGTTTAATTCAGTTTTTGAGTTCATACCGGGGAAATATGTTTAACTCACCGCACCATAAGCACCCTGATTTTATGAGACCGCGACCCGGAAGGCCCTTCCAGAGGGGGGATTTCAAGTATATTATCCTCCACTTTTTAAAGGATAAGCCGAGCTACGGCTATGAAATAATGAGGGGGCTGCAGGAACGGTTCCACAGTTTCTACGTACCGAGTCCGGGCAGTATTTATCCTACGCTTCAGATGCTGGAAGAGATGGGATACATTACTTCCGTCGAGGAAGAAGGTAAAAAGGTATATACCATAACCGGACCCGGCCAGGAATTCCTCGACGAACACAAAGAGTGTATCAAGAGGATGAGAAACCAGATGAAAGACTGGTGCAATCCGGATAATGTAGACGATATTAGTAAGACGATGGGCGAGTTTGAAAAACTTGCCGGATTACTTAGAGATAACGTACGTAAAGCCGACGCCGCCGAACTCAACCGTATTCGCCAGGTACTTTCCAGTGCTTACGAGGAAATTTCTAAGGAATAAACCCGGACCTGGCATCTCTGTAGGGGGACGGGATTAACCTGAATAGTCAGGTACATATAATAGCGAAATGAAAACCATAGCACGTTTAATCAAGTTTGTCCAGAAATACTGGCCGATGTTGGTCATGGCCTTTTTCTGCCAGGTTTTCGCCACGGCCTTCGGTATCGTTATCCCGCGTATGCTCGGTGAAGGCATCGATACTGTCATAACTTCCGGAGAACGCAGTTTTATCATCGTCGCTGCGGTGGTGGTGGTGGCGGCCGGATTGTTTCGTGGCCTTGCCGGATACGGGAACCGATATTTCAGCGAAGTTGTATCGCAGAAGGTTTCCTATAATATAAGGAACGCTATCTATGACCGACTGCAACGCCTGAGCTTTCAGTTCCATGACGAGAACCAGACCGGGCAGTTAATGTCTAGGGCTACAGTGGACGTTGAAGCCACCCGCATGTTCTTTTCCATGGGTCTGCTGGGTATAGTACAGGTCATGCTGATGTTCTTCGGTGTCTCCTATATGATACTGTCGATAAACTGGCAGCTGGGTCTGATTGTCCTGGCCTTTACTATTCCGGTAGCCCTGCTGGCGATAACCTTCGGGCGCAGGATAAGGCCGATCTGGCTGAAGGTGCAGGCTACGCTGGGTTTCATGGGCACCACACTGGAGGAAAGCCTGGCCGGCGTCAGCGTGGTCAAGGCATTCTCCCAGCAGAAAGCAGAATCCAAAAAATTCACTGTCCAGGCGCGAACCCTCTACGACGAGCAGATGAATGCCGCCCGTCTCATGGCCATTACTTGGCCGACGATGGTGTCACTGGTCAGCATACCTACCGTTTTAATCCTCTGGTATGGCGGTACCCAGGTTATCAACGGTACCATGAGTGTGGGTGAAATTACCGCTTTTATCCTTTATCTCGGCCTGCTGATGATGCCGGTACGTCAGCTGGGGATGATGGTCAACCTCTATTCGCGTACCGTTTCTGCCGGACAGCGTATCCTGGAGATACTGGATACGGAGTCGCATGTAGTGGAGAGTCCGCAGGCTGTAGATATCGGCCGGGCGAAAGGGGAGGTGACTTTCGAGAATGTCAGCTTTAGCTATGACAGAATCAGTCCGGCTCTAAATAATGTAAGTTTTAAAGTAAAGCCCGGACAGCTGGTAGCGCTGCTGGGGGGCTCGGGCAGCGGTAAAAGTACCGTCGCCAATCTCCTGGCCAGGTTCTACGATGTAAGCGAAGGCAAGATATGCGTGGATGGAACTGATATCCGTGATATTACGCTGCCCTCGCTCCGCAAGAACGTGGTTACGGCCCAGCAGGATGTTTTCCTGTTTTCTTCCACTATCAAAGAGAACATTGCCTACGGTGCCGTGGATGCCGACCTGGACCAGATAATCGAGGTATCCAAGGCGGCCCAGCTCCATAACTTCGTCGAGGAGTTGCCCGAAGGCTACGATACCTGGGTAGGTGAGCGCGGCGATACCCTTTCGGGTGGTGAGAAGCAGCGGCTTTCCATCGCGCGTACGCTGCTGGTCAACCCCAGTGTTCTTATTCTCGATGACTCCACGGCCAGCGTGGATTCGGAAACCGAGGCCCTTATCCGCCGGGCTCTGGATGAACTTATTAAAGGTAGAACGACTTTTATTATTACCCATCGCCTGGCGCTGATTAAAAATGCCGACCTTATCCTCATGTTCCAGGACGGTGAACTTGTGGAGCAGGGCAAACATGACGATTTAATGGCTAAAAACGGAGTATATACGGAAGCCTATGAAACACAGCTTACGATTGACCAGGAAGCTGAATCAAGCAAGGAGGACCAGTAGTGTTTCACGGAGGCGGCGGCGGTGGCGGGGGCTTTGGCCACCGTCACGGCGGCGAGTTTGATTCCGACGAGGTTCTGGGTAAGGTATACGATAACCGCGTAGTTACCCGGCTACCGAAATATATGGCGCCCGTAAAGGGTTGGCTGTCACTCGGGGCTATCGGAATGATTATAATGACCCTGACTACCCTGGCTTTGCCGTATCTAGTAGGTGTCGCTGCCCAAAACATGATACTGGGTGATTCAGCCGGTCTTATGCTGGCGGCTGTTATATATATTGCGGCCACATTACTGCAATGGGGCGGGCAGTATATGGAGACCCTCTTCCTGTCCTACGCCGGTCAATCAATTATCCTGAGAATGCGCACTGAAATGTTCGCGCATTTACACAAGCTTTCCATGAGCTTCTTTGATACTCACCAGGTCGGCAAGCTGATGTCCCGCGTGCAGAATGACGTGCAGCAGTTACAGGAAATACTGACGCAGGGTATCTTCCAGCTGGTTACCAGCATACTTACCTTGTTGGGTATCGCCATTTTCATGATAATCATCAACTGGAAACTGGCCCTGATTACTCTCACGGTAACTCCGGTACTGGCCATTACTATCATAATCTGGCAGAGATATGCCCGTACCGCCTTTACCAACGTACGACGGGCTATCGCCACGGTCAACTCTCAGCTCCAGGAAGATATGGCCGGCGTACGGGTTGTCCAGAGCCTCTCCCGTGAGAATGAGAACATGGAACAGTTCGACGAGGTTAACCGGGCTCATCTTGACGCCAACGTAACTGCCGTCAGGCTGGAAGGGCTGATGATGCCGCTGGTAAATCTCCTCACCGGTATCGCTTTCGGTATTGTTATCGTCGTCGGCGGCTTCCAGGTACTGGATGGCGCAATGGGGGCCGGTTTCCTGCTGGCTTTCCTGCTCTACGTGCAGCGTTTCTTCGAACCTATCATGCAGTTAGCGATGCAGTACACGCAACTCCAGCGCGCCATGGCTTCCGGCGCCCGTATTTTCGAACTGCTGGATATAGACCCGGACATCCGGGACAAGCCGGATGCCATAGTACTGCCCACGATAAAGGGTGAGATAGATTTCAAGGATGTTAACTTCGGATATGAGGAAGATAAAGATATACTCCATGATATCAACCTGACGGTTAAACCGGGCGAGACGGTGGCCATCGTCGGCCAGACGGGTTCCGGTAAGAGCAGCCTGGTAAATTTGGCCGCCCGCTTCTATGAGGTGGAAAAGGGCACCGTCACCGTGGACGGGCATGACGTGCGTGACGTAACCCAGCAGTCGTTGAGAGAACAGATTGGTATCGTCCCCCAGGACCCCATCCTGTTCTCCGGGACCATCGGGGATAATATCAAGTACGGTAAGCCGGACGCTACTGACGAAGAGATGACCGAGGTAGCAAAGACGGTAGGCGCCCATACCTTTATCAACCGGCTGAAAAACGGTTACAAGACGCCCGTGGGACAGCGGGGCCAGAATCTCAGCGCCGGCCAACGACAGCTTATTTGCCTGGCCCGGGCAGTACTGGCTGAACCGCGTATCCTGATACTGGATGAGGCTACTTCCAGTGTTGATACCCATACCGAGCGCATCATGCAGAGGGCGTTAAGGCGTATTTCCAAAGAACGCACCACCCTCACCATCGCGCATCGGCTTTCTACCGTCACCAGCGCCCATCGCATTATCGTCCTCAAGCAGGGCAATATCGTCGAGGAAGGCACCCACAAGCAGCTGCTGGCGATAGAAAACGGTATCTACGCCCACCTTTATAAAACCCTCAGCGAATCGGCATCCGGGTAGATGACGTGACTCCGGCTTAGTGTTAGAATAAACCAATAAGACACTATCCGGAGGTGTAAAATGTCGATTAAAGCATATTTCCTCACCCCCGAGGGTAACCTGCAGACTGACCTCACCCGTCAGCAAATCCAGGAAGCTTACTCCTCTCGGCAAGGACTACTATGGGTTGACATCTCGGAAACTACCGAAGAGGAAGGACAGTTTCTGGAACATAACCTCGGGCTGCACCACCTGGCGGTAGAAGACTGCGTTTCAACCCAGATTCACTCGCCGAAAATTGATAATTTCGATGATCACCTGTTCGTGGTTGTTCACGGTATAAATCACGTCATTGAAGCGGACACCGTTGAAACCGCCGAGTTAGCCCTTTTTATCGGTACAAACTTCCTTGTCAGCAATCATAATTTCCCTCTATATAGCGTCAATGCTGTGCAGCAAAAAGTAGAAGAAAACGATCGCTTAATGCGCCGGGGTGTCGATTTTCTCGCTCATGCGCTAATTGATACCCTTATCGATAATGTGAGACCGACGATTGAACGGATGTCTGATTTTGCCGAGGAAATTGAAGAGGAGGTTATCCATAGACCTCAGCAAAGTGTTCTCGATGCTATCATGAAGCTCAAGCGTTCCTCACTAAAGGTACACCGGGTCATGGCGCCGCAGCGGGACGTTTTAAACCGGCTCAGCCGCGGAGAGTTCCCCATAATTGACAAGGAATCCCAGATATTTTTCCGGGATATCTACGACCACGTAGTGCGTATTGAAGACCTGGTGCAGTCTCTCCTGGATAGGGCCGATAACGCCCTGGCTACATATCTTTCTTCTATTGCCAATAAGCAAAACGAGACGATGCGGGTATTATCCATAGTGGCTACTATTTTTATGCCATTGACGCTCCTGGCGGGCATCTACGGCATGAACTTTGACTACATGCCGGAATTGACCTGGCGATGGGGCTATTTCGCAGTACTGGGCATCATCGGCTTGGTAATACTGGTGCTGGTCTGGCGGTTCTGGGCCAATGGCTGGTTCGCCTGGGGAAGGCGGAAAATAACCTGGGCGAAACCCTTTATGATAGAGGGTAAAAAAATTCAGGGTTATCTAACCTCGAATCTAGGATTCAAGACTAAACACGAAGATGAATCTAATCACGAGGAGAAGGGGAGTGATGAAAATGGGTAAGATATCAAATAATAAAGGGGCTGCCTTTATACATCGTGAGGAGCTGGTGAACCGACTGGAACGTATTACGGAACTGCCGCTGCTGGTTCTTTCTTTTGTGATGATTCCCCTGTTAATCGGCCCGCTGCTCTGGGAGCTTTCGCCGGGGGAAGAAACGACGTTTCTGGTACTGGACTATTTTATCTGGGCGTTGTTTGCCGTAGATCTCATCGTGAAGCTGGCTATTGCCCCGCACCGGGGTAATTATATGCGCCGTCATTGGCTGGAGGTACTGGTGGTGGTGGTGCCTTTCTTCCGTCCGCTTCGTATCATCAGGATTTTTGTTTACGGTTCGAGAGCCTGGGTGGGCATGAGAAGACTGGTTAATGTTGACTTCCTGCTTGTCTACGGGATAGGACTGGTAATTATCGCGGCTACGGTGGTTGCCTCCGTCGAAGGCGGGGTTGGCGCTACCATCAATTCCTTTGCGGATTCCTTATGGTGGGCGGTAGTGACGATTACCACCGTCGGCTACGGTGATATGGTTCCGATTACGCTGGTAGGTAAAGCGGTGGCCGTCATTCTGATGCTGGGCGGCATAGCTTTCTTCAGCGGCATCACCGCCAACCTGGCGTCATTTCTAATTAAAAGCAAAGATAAGGGGAACCAAGACATCAGCCGGTTGGTAAAGGAGGTAGAGGGACTGCGCCAGGAACTGTCCAAATTGCGTTCCGAATAGAATGTAAGAATACAAAAAATCTCGGACTACTTATTTAGGTTTCAGTTCTAACTCTACCGGCACCAGGTATTTTTTACTCTCGCCTTTAACGGCTATCAGTCGGATGGCATGTAATTCCTGGCCGGGATTTTCTTTTTCCACCTGTTCGAAAAGCTCCGGCGCGGCCTTGATATAGTCGCTCATGAGGCCGGGGTTTTTAGGCGTTACCGTGTTGCCTTCTGAGCCTGCTTTCAGCTTGGTATCCGGCGCCCGGTGCTGCGACGCGGCGATTTGGGTAAGTGAGAGGCCAGACTTCTGCTTTTTCTTCACACCGTTGATAACATCAATAATGCTGTCCTCATATACCCCCACGACGCCCTTCCGCCGTCCCCGGCCTTTCAACCGCGGACGTGGGACAATACCCAGGTCTTTGAGCCGGTTCAGCATCGGGTATGTCAATCCGGTCTCGGCTAATACCTCATTGGTAGTTTTCATCGGCGCAATAAATACTCGTACATTATAACTGATGGTGTAAGGGCGTACAATAGTCATATTTCGCCAAAAGTAATTACCTTAAATATACGTTATTTTCCTTATTTCCCGATATCGTTGTCCGGATTACGCTTCATATTATCTTTATATTCGGTAAGGGTTTTTTTATGTTTTGTTTATCACGTTTGTTATACATTAGTACCACACTGAAAGTAAGGACGGATGATATTGAGAAAGCGTTTGGGCGGTATTGTTATCGCGTTATTACTCATCGGAGTCGTTGTATTTCTAGCAGTTGATGTCGGTTATTCATTATATAAACCCGACCGTTTTGATTTAAAATCACCGATATGCACATTAAACGTCCTCAGCGGTGAGGTTAATGTTTTAACCAAGAACGCTCTTATCTGGGAAAAGGGTGTAGACGGCATGCTTTTAGAGTCGGGCAGCCGGATAAAGACCTCTGATGATTCCCGCGCTTCTATTACCTTTGGTCAGGGTACCACATCATCGCTCGAGCCGGGGACCGATTTAATTGTCGAGCAGTTGATTGGGTGTAATTCCGACGATTCCTGTGACGTGGTATTAAAGCAAAGAGACGGTAAAACGTGGAACAGCGTGGCCAGTATCGATGACGGGTCTTTCCAGATAAAAACAGCCTCGGCGGATATCGTCGTTCACGGCACGCTTTTCTCCACCGAGATAGATGAATCCGGTATGACCACCGTCAATACGGCCGAGGGACTGGTCAATGTTTCGGCGCAGGGCGAAGCGGTGCTGGTTTCTGAGGGGCAGCAAACCCACGTTTCACCGGGGGATGCTCCGGCCAGGCCGGGTCCCGCGCCCCCGGTAAAGAATGAGCTGGTGTTTTCTGCGGATAAGCCGGGTTCATTCCAGATTATCAGCCCCGGCGGTTCCAGTACCGGGTATCTCCCGGATGGTTCTATGGTGAACCAGATTACCGGTTCACGGGTCTATTCTCTCGATGATGAAGGTTATTCTATCCGCATCCCCGAGCCGGATGAAGGGGAGTATTCTATTGTATTGCATGGCGATACCGGCACCAGCGGTTCGGTATCGGTCGAAGGCTTTACCGAAGGTGAGAGAACCTTTATCCAGAGCCAATCAGGCAATATAACGGAAGAAAGCGACCTGGTTCTAAAGCTTCATCTCGATGTTCTTGACGGCTTGCTCAAAGGGGTGACCGAGATAGCGTCGGGTAAAGACGAGGAACCGGCCGATGCAACCACATCGCCATCGCAACCGGCTGGTAACGACGGTGCGGTTGTTTCTGGTGATAGTAACACCGATGAAGAAGATACGACCTTGTTTAAAGCACTGGGCTCTTACACTTCTAACTCATGGATAATAATCGTCAGCGTCGTATTTCTTTTCATACTGGTTTTTGTACTTGTCTGGCGGAGGACATAAAAATACCGGGAGGCTAATTGACCAAGGAGGTTCATGTTTCAACTAACCATACATAATATAATTCAGTTTGCCAGCCTCATAATATACGTCATACTGATTTCATTAATCCTGTATTCCAAGCAGGCGAAACTGAAACGGCTGTTCGTCCTTTTCCTAGTGGCCGGCGCCGGTATGAGCATAACCAGTCTGCTGATGAATTTACAGGTGACTTACGAGCAGCTGGTTATCTGGAAAACATTGATGCCGTTGTTCGCCACCTGGTCGGTAATAGCCTACGCTCATTTTATGGTGGCTTCTTATGACCGTAATGTAAGGAAGGTCTCCCGGCTGGGATATGCCTGGCTGGCTTTCACCGGATTATTTGTTATCTCTATCGGCGCTACTCAGGGACTGGCCTTCATTAATAATGAGATATTTTCCGGATACCTGGCTTCGGCAGTAGATTCGCTGGCTTTTGTTAACATATTTATTTCACTGCTGGTAGGAGCCTTTCTCTTTAAGAGGTTGAAAGAATCAACCAATCCTGAAGAAAGAAACAAGACTTCTTATTTGCTGTTCGGTTTGAGTATTATGATTGTTGCCAGCATTATCAGCGTAATTTTCCGGAATACCAATTACAGTTTCTACCACATCGGTTATATCGGGAACGCTGTGTTGATAGCCTATACCCTGATAAAACACCGTTTGCTGGATATTCAAATAATCATGAAAAAGTGGATTGTATATACCGGGGTGACGATATGCGTCACGCTGGCCTATCTGGCTTTATTGCTGGGATTGAGTAATGTACTACGCCTGCTACCCCCCGGTCTAGGCATCCCGGCCACTATCATTATGGTGGTCCTGTTTGCATTTCTCTTTAACTGGGTGAAAGCCGCCCTCGATAAGGGTGCCGACCGGCTATTCTACGGGAAACGGTACGTTCACCGGCAGATGCTGCTTAACTTTGCCAGTAAAATGAGCAATTTCATTAATATTAAAGAAATTGCCAACGCTTTAACCGGCCCCCTGGCCCGGTCGGTCCAGGCCAGACAGGTCGGCCTGCTGCTGCCGATAAAAAGGTGCTACGCGACGAAATACGTCGTGAAATTGAGTGAAGAAGACAAGATTGTGCCCCTGATGCTGCAGCGCGATACCGTTCTTACCAGATGGATGGCAAGTGAAGGTAAGCCGGTGTTGATAGAAAACCTGGAGAGTGAACTACAATTCGGCGAATTACCGGAAGCGGATCGGCAGGCCCTCGAGACTTCTAATGTAGAAGTCCTCTGCCCTATCACCAGTAAACACCAGCTCCTCGGAATCCTGGTGTTAAGTGAAAAGTACCCTAAAGGGCATTACACCCGCGATGATATCGACCTGATATCCACCTTGGCCAAGGAATCGGCCGTGGCTATCGAAAATGCGCAGATATATGCCAGCGCCCGGGAAAAAGCGGATACCGATGAATTAACCCATTTACGCAATCACCGCTATTTCCAGGAAAGCCTGGCTAAGGCAGTTGAGGATAGTGCCCTCACCGGTGACGACTTCGCCTTACTGTTTATCGATCTTGACCTGTTCAAGACGTATAATGACGTTTACGGCCATTTACTCGGAGATGAGTTATTAAAAGACTTCGGTAAGCTTATCAAGAGCGCCATCAGAGATACGGATGTTGGCGCCAGATACGGCGGCGATGAGTTTGCCTGTATTTTAACCAAGACTGATGCTGACGGGGCGCAGAGGGTAGCCGAGAGAATACGACAAAAAATGGAAAACTATGTGGAGGAGAAGGGTATCACCGTAACCTGCAGTATCGGCGTCGCCTGCTGGCGTATCGACGGAGTTATGAAAGAGAAAATCGTCGAAGCGGCTGACCAGGCCTTGTATCAAGCCAAACGTTCCGGCGGCAACCGGACAGTTATGGCCAGTACACTCGATACGGCGGAAATCACGAAGCCGGAGACAGCCCAGAAAACCGATAGTAATAAAGCCGTGGAGAGCATCGTTTATGCCCTGGCGGCCACCGTCGATACCCGGGACCATTACACCTATGGTCACTCCAAAGCGGTAAGCCGTTACTCGGTTGAACTAGCTGAAGAAATCGGCTATTCCAAGGAAGAAGTCCAGAAAATCCGGTCGGCGGGTTTACTCCATGACATCGGCAAGTTAAACCTGCCCGATAGCATTTTAACCAAGCGGGATCCGCTAACCGATGCCGAATGGGATATGATACGACATCATCCTGAACTCGGGGCCAGGATTATTAAATACATCGTTGGTTTGCGGGGTTGTATGGACGCGGTGCTTTACCACCACGAGCGATATGACGGCAACGGCTATCCGCGGGGTCTAAAAGGAGAGGAAATACCCAAAGACGCCCGGATAATGGCCATTGCGGATTCATACGATGCCATGATATCGGAGCGCGGCTACAAGAAGAGAAAACTGACTGAAGAAGAAGCGATGCGGGAACTGGAAGCCTGTTCGGGGACACAATTTGACCCGGAACTGGCGGCAATATTCATCGCATTAAGAAAGAAATCGATGACGCCGGAAATTGAGTTGGATAATATTTTGCAGTCCGATACGCCCGGACCGAAGAAAAAACCCAGCCGGGTGAAATAGTGGTGTTTTATTATGGTGTATAATAAGAAGAGAGTTGCGCCTCGTCCCCGAAAAGTTAATGGCGAGAATAGCCAATTCCAAACGGAAAAGGTAAAATGGGGGAAGAATCCACTAAATCTTGGAATACTAAAGATGGTGAGTTCAAAAAATCAGCCAAAATATCCCAATGATTCGGACGGGAATAACGATACCAACCGTGGGACTAATGATTTCCAGATAGATACCACCGAATATACCACTCGTCTGGAACTTTTATATGAAGTTGCCAATAAGGCCACATCCTATCCCGAAATACTCAACCTGATAGAGGATATCCTGTCGGTAACGCAGCGCATTCTGCACTCCTCGGCAGTATCGCTGCTGGTGGTGGATAAAGGAAAAGGAATTCTTTCCTATCAACTGGCCGACGGTCGATTCCGGAGTTCCCTCAAACCGGTAAGATTAAGCGTTAATTCCGGGCTGGTACGGTGGGTAGCCCGTACCGGTATGACGATATCAATAGACGATGTTTCTAAAGACGAACGATATGATGCCGGAATCGATGACATAGAAGGAACTAATACTGAGTCGATACTGGCAGTACCGCTTTCACGGGGGCAGGGAGTAATCGGTGTTTTGATGGTGGTAAACAAGGCCGACGGCGGAGAGTTCACCGAGCAAGATTCGGTAGTATTATCCGGGCTGGCTTCTACGGAAGCACTGGTACTACTCGTTTCATTAACTATCCTGGCTTTACGGAATATAGACATGAATCAGCAGCGACCGGCAGATAGCCGGCGCACTGACAGATATACCGAACGAATCGGCGGCCACGCGCGGAGAGTCAGGGAATATGCCCTGTTAGCCGCTCAGGCATTTTCCTTCTCTTCGGAAGAGCTGCAGACTATAGAATTCGGGGCATTATTGCACGATATCGGTAAAATCGGTATCCGGGACCTGGGATTACGCGCCTCTGAAGAATTATCCGATTACGAAAAGATGGTTTTACTGGAACATTCGGTTATCGGTGCCGATATTGTCGGTGAGATACCTTTCCTGGAAAAAGCCGCCAAGATAGTGAGATACCACCACGAACGCTATAACGGTTCGGGATATCCCCAGGGGCTGAGAGGTGACGATATCCCCATGTTCACACGTCTGGTTGCCGTTGCTGATGCCTTTGATAATATGATTACGGAATATCCGCATTACGATACCTTAAGTGATACCGAGGCGATGCAGGAGCTCAAGAGAAAAACGGGTGTACAGTTCTGCCCGGTCATGACCAAGGCTTTTATCGCAGAATACACCAAACAAAAAGAAGAACTCAAGAAAACAGAAGTAGAAGAGCTCGCTCCCGGTGAAGCGGTCAGGGAAGTAGAAAAGAACCGGGCGGCCAGAAATATCGAAGAGTCGGAAAGCTGGCGGAACCGGGGAATAGAACTACTGCGGGTCGGCCAGTACGAAGCGGCTCTGGAAGCTTTTGAAAGAGCTATCGATATCAATCCTAATAATGCCGTTGCCTGGAGGAATAAAGGCACCACTCTGGGTAGGTTGGGGAAAGACAACAGCGCTCTCCGGGCGATTACCCGGTCTATTGAACTCGACCCCCGGGATGCAAATTCGTGGCACAACAAGGCTACGGCCTTATACCGGTTAAGCAGGAATAAGGAAGGCAAGCAGGCTAAAGATATTGAAAAGCAGATAAGGAAACAAATCGGGAAAGCCGAAAAATGGCAGAATAAAGCGGTCATGGAAGAAGCTACGCATGTAATTGAAGAAGAGAAAATAGCCCAGAAAAAGGCCGAGGCGGAAGCGAGAGAACGGGAGAAACGAGAGGCCGCCGAAGCTCAAGAGAGAGCCAAGCGTGAAGCTGAAGAAGCCAGGGAAAAAGCCGCGGAAGCTGAAGAGTTAGCCAGGCGAAAAGCCGAAGCTGCCGCTAGGGAGCGCGCCCAGATAGAGGCCGAGGAGGCTGCCAGGCAGGCCAAACAGAAAGCCGAAAAAGAGACCAGAGAAAAAGCCGAGGCAGAAGATGAAGCCCGGTTTGAAGCGGAAAGAATAACCAAAGAGAAAGCCGAAAAAGAAGCCAGGGAAAAAGCCGAGGCCGAAGAGAAAACCCGACTAGAGGCCGAAAGAATAGCTAAAGAAAAGGCTGAGGAAGAAGAGGAAGCCCGGTTTGAAGCGGAAAGAATACCTAAAGAGAAAGCTGAAGAAGAGACCAGAGAAAAAGCCCGGATAGAAGAAATGAAGCTGGCTCAACAGAAAGCTAAGGAAGAAGCTGTCGCGAAGAACAAGCCAGAAGAAATCGTGGTAACCAAGCAAGCCAAACCGTCAGACGAAGAAACGGTAGAGACGGCTGATTACTGGAGAAGCCAGGGCACCAATCTCGTCAGGGAAGGCCGGCATGAAGAGGCTTTGAAGGCTTTCATGAAGGCCATAGAATTGAATCCCAAATACAGTGTTCCCAAGAGAAAGAAATTCGTATCTGTGTTTAGTATAGGATCGACTACCGAGGTAGTTGAAGATAAAAAGGCCCAGAAAGAAGCCAGGAAACGTGAGGCAGCCGAGGTAAAAATAAGGGCCAAAGAAGAGAAAGCCCGGTTAGAAGCCGAAAGAATAGCCAAAGAGAAGGCCGGGGAAGAAGAGAAAGCCCGGTTAGAAGCCGAAAGACTGGACAAAGAAAAGGCCGAAGAAGAGAAAGCGCAGTTAGAAGCCGAAAGACTGGCCAGGGAAGAGGCCGCAGAAGAGAAAGCGCAGTTAGAAGCTGAAGGACTGGCCAGGGAAAAGGCCGAAGAAGAGAAAGCCCGGTTAGAAGCCGAAAGAATAGCCAAAGAGAAGGCCGGGGAAGAAGAGAAAGCCCGGTTAGAAGCCGAAAGAATAGCCAAAGAAAAGGCCGGGGAAGAAGAGAAAGCTCGGTTAGAAGCCCAAAGACTGGCCAGGGAAAAAGCCGAGGGAGAGAAAGCGCAGTTAGAAGCCGAAAGACTGGCCAGGGAAGAGGCCGCAGAAGAGAAAGCGCAGTTAGAAGCTGAAAGACTGGCCAGGGAAAAGGCCGAAGAAGAGAAAGCCCGGTTAGAAGCCGAAAGAATAGCCAAAGAGAAGGCCGGGGAAGAAGAGAAAGCCCGGTTAGAAGCCGAAAGACTGGACAAAGAAAAGGCCGAAGAAGAGAAAGCTCGGTTAGAAGCCCAAAGACTGGCCAGGGAAAAAGCCGAGGGAGAGAAAGCGCAGTTAGAAGCCGAAAGACTGGCCAGGGAAAAGGACGCGGAAGAGAAAGCCCGGTTAGAAGCCGAAAGACTGGCCAGGGAAAAGGACGCGGAAGAGAAAGCCCGGTTAGAAGCTGAAAGACTGGCCAGGGAAAAGGCTGCAGAAGAGAAAGCGCAGTTAGAAGCTGAAAGACTGGCTCGACAGAAAGCTGAAGAGGAAGCCCGGGAAAAAGCCCGGTTGGAGGCTGAAGAAGCCGAACGATTAGCCAGACAAAAGGCGGAAGAAGAAGCTAAAGAGAAAGCCAAACGAGAAGCTGAAGAGGCTGCCAGGGCTGAAAAGGAAGAAAAGCTGGCCAGGCGGAGGGCTGAAGTCGAAGCCAGGGAAAAAGCCCGTATTGAAGCTGAAGAGGCCGCCAGGGCTGAAAAGGAAGAAAAGCTGGCCAAACGGAGGGCTGAAGTTGAAGCCAGGGAAAAAGCCCGTATTGAAGCTGAAGAGACCGCTAAGGCTGAAAGAGAAGAGAAGCTGGCCCGCATAAAAGCCGAACAGGAAGCTAAAGAAAAAGCCAAAAGAGAGGCTGAAGAAGCCGCCCGGGCGAAGGAAGAGGAGAAGTTAGCCAGGAAGCAGGCCGAAAAGGAGGCAAAAGAGAAAGCCCGCCGGGAAGCCGAAGAAACCGCCAGAGCTGAAAAAGAAGCGAAACTAGCCAGAAAGAAGGCTGAAGAAGAAGCTAAAGCACGGGCGAAGCAAGAGGCTATAGAAGCTAAAGAAAAAGCCAAAAGAGAGGCTGCCGAAGCCAGAGATAGAGCCAAGCAGGAAGCTGAAGAAGCCGCTCGTGCTAAAGAACGGGAGAAATTAGCTCAGAAAGAAGCCGAGGAACGAGCCAAAGATAAAGCCAGACGCGAAGCCGAATTAGCCGCCAGAGACAAAGAAATCGAGAAAGAAGCTCAGAAGAAGGCGGATGCCATAGCCAAAGAAAAGGCTATAAAAGAGGCCATAGAGTCTAAAGAACGCGCTAAGAAGGAAGCCGAGGAAGCCGTGCGCGCCAAAGAAATGGAGAAACTAGCGCAGAAAAAGGCGGAAGTTGAAGCTAAAGAGAAAGCCCGACTAGAAGCCGAGGAAGCAGACCGGGCTAGAGAAGCTGAGGAACAGGCCGAATATATAGAGTCGGAGCTTTTCGAAGGGCAGGTACGTCTAGAAATTAAATCCTCCTCCGGTTTTGAACAGGTAGAGCAGTTTAAAAAGAGTCTCCGGGGGATCGAGAATCTGAGGATAACCCTGGACAGCTGGTCGGAGGAAGAAGGTATTATCATCGTGGTGGCGTTGCAGGAACCGATACTCCTGGGTAATATCCTGCAGCGTATGAAAACGGTGGAACAGGTCTACCACAGTCGGAAAAAGGTGGTTATCGTCCTGAAGTAATATCCCGGTGGATATGGGCAGCTATATGGGTAAACATTACATCCCGAGAAATCGGGATGTCTTTTTATTTCCGGGGATTATTCGAACAACTCCATGATATGCATTACTTTTTGGGGCATATTTTTTCGGGTAATACCGTCGATTAGCTGTATCTCGCATCCCGGGCAGTCCGTCACCACGATATCGGCGCCGGTGGAATCGATGCTGGCTATCTTCTTTTCCGCGATTTTCCGGGACAGGTCGTAATGTTTAATGCTGAAAGCCCCGGCCATGCCGCAGCAGCGGTCGGCGTCGGGCATTTCTACATATTGAATATCGGGCAGCGATTCCAGGATTTTCCTCGGCTGTTCCTTAACGCCCAGGTGGCGTCCAAGGTGGCACGGCTCATGCCAGGTTACCGTTTTACCCCGGTATTCGGGAGCAACGCGGTAGGCTTCGGCCGGTAGCTGGAGAATATCGACGAGGAATTCGGTGATGTCCTTTACCTTAGCACCGAAGGCCGCATATTCTTCAGCCCTCTCGGGTGTATCGGCAAGGTATTTAGCGTAATCTTTCATCGCCGAGGCACAGGTAGCGCAGTCGGTGATGATGTAGTCCACATCTTTAAAGGCGCGTACGTTGCTGTCGGCCATTTTCCGGCCGGTGGTAAAATCGCCAGCTCCCAGAAATACGGGAGCCCCGCAGCATCCCTGACCCCGCGGCACGATAACTTCCACTCCATTATTTGTAAGGAAGCTGATAATCTTCTTGCCCAGTTCCGGAAAAACGAAGTCGGTCATACAGCCGGTGAAATAGCCCAGGGTAACGGTTGTTTTCACTCCCTCCGGCGGCAGGTTGACTTCCGGGACGGACTGCCGCAGGAACCTGGGGGCTATCTCCGGGATATGCCTTCCCTTACCCAGCGCCGAGAGAAACATGGCAAGGTGACGTATCGTTCCCTTAGTTTTGGGTAAAAAGATACCCTGGAACCAGGAAGCTATTTTCACGGCGTACCCGAACAGCTGGCGTCGCGGCAGCAGCCAGCGGTAGATAAAACGGTAGGCGTAGGGCAGTCCTTGTTTATCGGTCCTGTCCGCCCGGGCGGCGGTGATAAGGGCGGGAACATCCGTATAAGCGGGGCAGTTCTCCGCGCAGGCCATGCAGAGGGTGCACTTGTTTAACTGGTTCTCCATCTCGTCGGTGAGGGTTAAATCACCATCCAGTAGCGCCCTGACCAGCATGATTTTCCCCCGCGCTACCGATGTTTCGGTCAACTCTTCCTGGTAGACGGGGCAGTATGACATGCAGAAACCGCACTTGGTGCATTTATCGAGTTCTTCCCGGCGTTTACTTAATTGTGCGTAGTCAAGATTGGTCTTCATCGGGTGATTCTTCCCAGATTTTGCCCGGATTGAGGATATTGTTCGGATCGAGGAGGTGTTTTATCTGCTTCATGATTTCTATCGCTACCGGGTCCATGGCCCTTTTTAGAAACCGCTGCTTTTCAAGTCCGATGCCGTGCTCGCCGGAAAGAACCCCCCCCAGCGACAGCGCAATCTCAATGATTTCCTCGACGCACTTGAGCGCGCGGGCGAAGTGCTCCTTGTCCCGGTTATCGGTAAGGACGACGGGGTGGAAATTGCCGTCCCCGACATGTCCGGCAAAGCTGATGGGGACATCGTGTTTCCTGGCGCTTTCCTGGCTCTGGCGGATGAAGTCGGCTATCTTTTCGCGGGGCACCGACACGTCTTCATTGACGATGGTGTGGGCCCGACTGGATATATCGGAGAAATGAGCACTCCTGGCCTGCCAGTATTTCTCGGCTTCGGCGGTGTTTTCGGCCACGCGGACCTCCCCGGCAGTGTTTTTACAGATGGCCGCTATCTGCTCGGTCTCGGCCTCGACGGCAGCAGGGAGTCCGTCTACCTGGATGAGGAGAATCACCTGCGAGTTATCGAGGATTTTATCGGGAAGAAGACCCCGGAATTTCTCGAAGGTCCAGTTATCCACGAACTCGATTTTTGAAGGCAGAACACCGCTGGCGATGATGCTGGAAACGGTTTCACCGGCCACGGCCACGTCGCTGAAAACGGCTACCATCGTCTGGTTGGAAGGCGGCGCCGGCAGCAGCCGGAGCGTTATCTTACTTATCACGCCCAGGGTGCCCTCGGAGCCGGTGAACAGCATAATCAGTTCGTACCCGGTACGGTTCTTGGGTGTTAGACCCCCCAGCTTGACCGCCTCTCCGCTGGCCAGCACTACTTCCAGGCCGAGGACGTATTGCTTGGTGACGCCGTATTTCAGGCAGGAAGGACCGCCGGAGTTCTCCGCCACCACGCCGCCCATGGTACAGCCGGCGAAGCTCTGGGGGTCCGGCGGGAAGAACAGCCCTTCTTCAGCCAGGGCGGTATTAAAGTCCTGCAGGATAACGCCTGGCTCCACGGTAGCATTGAGGTTGTTCTTGTTCACCTCGATAATCCGGTTCATCCTCGTCATGCAGAGGACTATGCCGCCCTTGATGGGTATGGAGCCGCCGCTGACGTTGGTGCCGCCGCCGCGCGGCGTTACCGGTATTCCGTTCTCGTTGGCGTACTGTAGTATCCGGGATATGTGTTCGGTGCATGCGGGAAAGACCACCACGTCCGGCCGGTGCGACCACAAATTGGTGGCGTCGTAGGAATACGCCAGCAAGTCCTCGGCGGTTGTCAGGACATTCTTTTCGCCGATAGTCTCACGGAGTTTATCGATGTGTTTTGCGGATATCATCAGGGCTCCCGATTATTCACGTCCTACTAATACTTTAGCGTGTTGGGGGTTCACGTTCAAGCCGAGAGTAAGTTGAAAGAAATTAGCCGCTTTCTCTTTTTATAATGATAGCGGACATATACCGGTTATTATGAAAATCTTCTATCAGGAGAATTTCCTCTTTGGTGCAGCCGAGGATAAGTTTGAATTCCGTGTCTTTCTTGAGCATGTCCACGGTACACGCAATGGCGGTAAGTTCACGGTTTGCCGCCGTGCCTGACCATACATCTATCTCATTACCGTCAGCGCCGACGGTATCTTTAAGATATCCGTAGTCCAGCGGAAATATCAGATCCGGGGCCTTGGGGTGTTGGGTACCTTTCGGTCTATCGATTTCAATTTCCGACGATTCGATTAACTCATCGAGTCTCGACCAGAAGTCTTTGCTCATTATAGTTGTCCAATTCTATCTCTGATACTTCTTCTTCCCCTCAATATACAAATCGCCGCCGTAAATGTCGTTAATGACGGTGGCCGGGAAGTCTTTTACCTCTATTTTCAGCACCGCTTCTGGGCCCAGTTCCCCGTAGGCGATAACCTCCGACTTGATGATGCTCCGGGAAAGCAGGGCTCCGGCGCCGCCGACGGCTCCCAGGTAGACCGCGCCGTACTTTTTCATGGCTTCCTTTACCGCCTCAGATCGGACGCCCTTGCCGATCATTCCTTTGAGTCCGGCGGCCATCAGACGGGGGGCGTAGCCGTCCATGCGGCCGCTGGTAGTGGGTCCCGCCGCACCGATAACCTTGCCGGGTGGGGCTGGTGATGGGCCCATGTAATAGATAGTCTGTCCTTTAATATCAAATGGCAGCGGCTGGCCTTCATCGAGGGCGGCCACCATTCTCTTGTGGGCGGCGTCACGGGCCACGTAAAGCGTTCCGGAAAGCGACAGGCTGTCGCCGGCTCGAAGGTCTTTGATAACATCTTCAGTTATCGGTAGTTTTAAGTTCTTTATCATATTGAATACCAATTGGAAAAATCCTGATGAAAACTTAGAGGTTACCAATAATATTGATTAAGGCAAATACTGTGGCTAACAAACCGATTATCCCGAAGGAAAGAAACACCACATTGAGACAGGTGGAGTATTTATAGTTACGTTGCCACGGCCAGAACGGTTTCTTTTGCTCGGCTTCCTCTGGCCAGAATGGATTCTTTTCCTGGCTTTTCTTTGTTTGGTACAAGTCGGTCAGGAAAATTTGAGTAGGAT
Organism: Dehalococcoidales bacterium; assembly: GCA_034430375.1. Lineage (GTDB taxonomy): Bacteria > Chloroflexota > Dehalococcoidia > Dehalococcoidales > RBG-16-60-22 > W425. The sequence continues at coordinate 7,984 of DAOUER010000020.1, read as the reverse complement.
GCGGCTTGGTCCTTCTTTTTTTTAAAGTATCCTTCGCTTCGATGTATTCCAGCGCTTTTATAGAGTTGCGTATTATTATCTGGTTCCGACCATCTAGTTTCCAGAAAACAAATGAAAGCAGCATAATTAAAATCCCGAGTGCTACCGCCAACCAAAGGATGTCTCTGTATGCCAGGAAATATCCGGTGGTTATCAGTGTTGATATGACGATGTAAAAATTAAACGTGGTCAGCCTTTGTGAAGCATGATACTCGAAATATTTCCAAAGGTAGTTCCTTAAAGGCTCGTAGTTCTGGGTGCTTTCCGCATTCATACCAAACCTGCTCCGTGTTTCCTGATTCAGCTATAAACATATTTGATATGTCTATTTTTGTCAAACAAACCCGGTTACAACGTTATCTCCCGGTGGCGGGCGCTGTGGCACTGAAAGCAGACGGCCACCGGCATACTGCCGATATGGGCCGGGAAAGTCTCCACGTGAACGGCCAGGGCGGTTATCGTCCCCCCGTAGCCCAGCGGCCCGATGCCCAGGTTATTCACCTTCTTCAGGATATCCCTCTCCAGTCCGGCGGTTTCACCGTCGTGGGAAGGTTCGCCGACCTTACGCAGCAGAGCCTGCTTGGCTAATATCATGGTTTTATCTGCTGTGCCGCCTATCCCCACCCCGATAATCACCGGGGGACAGGGATTAGCCCAGGCTGCCTCCATGGCTTCGACTACGAAGTCGATTATCCCCGGCCGTCCGGCCGAGGGCGTCAGCATGCCCAGGCGTGTCATGTTCTCCGAGCCGGCTCCCTTGGGCAGGGCGATGATACGCAGCCTGTCTCCGGGCGTGAGTTCGACGTGAACGACCGCCGGGGTGTTATCGCGGGTGTTGATACGGTCGGAGAAGGGATTGGCTACCATGGACTTCCTTAGATAACCCCGGTCGTAAGCGCGGCGCACCCCCTCGTTGACGGCCTGATAGAGGTCGCCGCCGGTGATATGGATGTCCTGGCCTATTTCTAAAAAAACTACCGCCACGCCGCAGTCCTGGCACAGGGGAACGCCGTCTTCGGCGGCGATGCCGGCGTTTTCCATGATTTTATCCAGCGCCTCCTGTCCGGCAGGGGATTCTTCCTGCTGCCTCGCCTGCCGGAGAGCTTTAATTACATCTTCGGTAAGCTCATAATTCGCCTTCTGAAACAGATTGGCTACTGCTTCGGTAACAGCCTCACTCTTGATTTCACGCACCGTTTTCAATCACCTTCCGCCAGCGATTTTCTTAATTCGATTATCATTTCCGGTACATCTATTTGCATCGGGCACCGTTGCTTGCACCGACCGCAGGTGAGGCAGGTATAAGCAATCGACGTGGCTTTTTCCATGTCTTTATTGACTATTGCCGCCCAGACGGCGCCGATGCCGGTGAAATACTTATCGCCGAAATTACCGGCGGTAACGGCGAAGACCGGGCATTCGTAGAGGCAGCCGCCGCAGCGCAGGCAGTAGAGCGCCTGCTTTAACCTGGGGTACTTAGCCAGCTCGGTCCGGCCGCCGTCAAGGAAGATAACATGGAAATCCTTGGGGCCGTGGGCGCCGTAGGTGGTGACCTTTTCTATATCGCCGGTCTTGCTGGGGCCGGATATCATGCTGACGTAGGACGGTACGGTGTAATTGGCGTACCGCCAGGTCACCTCGCTGACCTTATAGGCGTCGGCCAGGGTGGGCACCAGCTTTTCCATACCCACGATGGCAATATGCACCGGCGGCGCGCTGGTGGAAAGCCGGATATTGCCCTCGTTCTCGATGATGAAAAGCGTGCCCGTTTCCGCAGCGACGACGTTAGAACCGCTGATGCCGATATCCGCCTGGAAGAATTTTTCGCGGAGAAATTCACGGGCGGCCGCCACCATCTCGGCGATGTTAGATTCCGGGGTGATTTCATCGCTGATTATCCGCGAAAACAGCCGGGCGACATCCTCCCGGGGAACGTGAATGGAGGGAGATAAAATATGCATTGGCCGGGAGCCCATTTGCTGTATGATGAACTCCCCCAGGTCGGTTTCAAAAACCTCGTTTCCGCATTCTTCCAGGTGTTTTCTCAGGCCTATCTCTTCACCCGTCATCGTTTTACCGGTAACCACCAGCTTTCCGGTGCCTACCAGGTCGGCGATAATATTGCGTGCGTCGTCCACCGTCCGGGCTATGTAACCCTTTCCCTTGTTCTCCTCAATCTCCTTGATGGCCTTTTCCGCCAGTTCTTCCATGCGGGGAATTGACTTCTCCTTAATATGTTTAACCTCATCTGCCAGTTCGACGGTATGGGGGTATTTCTCCAGGGCGTTTTTCACGTTGTTGCGGAAGCTCTTGATAGCGCGCGTCAGGGCCAGGCGGAGTCGGTCGTTATGGGCGGCACCCATGATATCTTTTTTATAGCTTTTAAAGTCCGATTTTTGATTCATTTTTCCATAGCCGCCGCGATTACCTGCGATATATCCATAACCTCGACATTCTCCACTTTCAATTGGCGCAGTCCGTCCTTGAGCTGCATCACACAGCCGGGGCAGTGCGTTATGATGATATCGGGATTCGTTTCCAACAGTTCGCTGGCGCGGTTGACGGCCAGCACCTGGCTCAACTCGGGGAAAACGGCCTCGAATCCGCCGCCGCCCCCGCAGCAGGTGGACCATTCTCCCTTGGTCCATTCCGGTTCCACCAACTTGATGCCCTCGATGGCCTTCAATATCTGTCTCGGCTCGTCCACCAGGTTCAGGTACCTTACCATCTGGCAGGGGTCATGGTAGGTGACCTTCACTTTCCGGGGATAGCGTAGTTTTAACGAGGGAAGATACTCGGTGACGATTTCCAGGAAGTGTTTTACTTCCAGGTCGTAATCATCGATATATTGCGGGAAAAGGTTCTGTAAAGCGTTGGTGCAGTAAGGGACAACGCTGATAACCTGCTTAACGCCGGCCGATTTCAGTTTGCCGTAGGCCTGCCGGGCGTTGGCCGCGAATTTTTCCCGAAATCCGGACTGGTATAACGGCGCCCCGCAACAGGGCTCGGTTTCAGCCAGGTACCCGAAGGATATTCCCAGGTTCCGCAGCACCTTGATGGCCGCCTCCAGGGGTTGTACTTCCCCGGCGCCGCCCCGCGATATAGCTTTGCTGTAAATCCCGGGAAGGTTGAGTCCCAGCTTTTTCTGGAAACGGGCGAAGCGCATCGGCAACTCGGCGCCGATAACGCTCTTGTCTATCTGGCGTACCAGCGACATCAGGGCTTCAAGTTGCCCGGAATACTGGTAGCCGCAGCCGGCAAAGAAGATAGTCTCTGCCTGCTTTGGTAAATTCAGGTGTTCCGCCCAACGGGCGCTCTGTTCCTTGGTAATACCCAGGATATTCTGCGTGGATATTATGTTATCGGCCAGGTAGGTGAGCCCGGGCGGGATTAAATTACTTTCCATACGTTTACCCAATAATAATGATACCTCCGGCTTGCCGGCGCTGGCAAGCTGTAGAAATAGATGATAATACGAAGACTTTTATTTACTTGAGGAGTCCCCTGCCCTTGAGGTCGAGGGCAATATCCTCGAGGCCGAGTTCGGCCAGTTTCGACTCGGTGGGCAGGCCGGTGCCGGCATCCCATCCGCGGAGTTCGTAATACTCGTCCTTGAGTTTTTCGAAGTCATCACGGTCGATAACCTTGCCGACCCGGGACATCGCCTTGCCGTTCTTACCCGGCACCAGGCCATCGGCATTCCAGAAAACCTCGGCCTTTTCCAGGGGATCGGTATGATAATAGTCCAGCAGCCGGTCGTCCCGGCGGCCATCCCAGCCCTGTCGCAGTAAAATCGCCCTCTGCAGGTTGAAGATTCTCTCGCCAATCTTATTCAACTCGGCTTCGTCGGTCTCTTTGCCGGTGACCGCCGAATATATCTGGTTTTCCATTGTGGAGTCACCCGGTCCGTCGGGCGTGATCATCGTCGGCCACCGCAGGTCGCACAGCACCAGGCTTTCCTTGGCGTAAGCGCGGTCCTGCACCATTTTGGCGGCCAGCGCCTTGCCTTCCAGGGTTGAGAAATCAGCCGAGATAGCGCTGCCCCAGAATTTCTTGGCAACTTCGCGGAACCTCTCGATGGGGAAGAAATCACCGGGTTTACCGTTGCCCATGCCCAGCCAGGTCAGTTCCAGCGAAGCAATTCCGTGCAGCTGCTGTATCGGCCGGCGCGGTTCGGTGGCAAAAAGCAGCGATGTTGCTATCATTATACGGGGATCGTAGTCCTTGGTCTCGCTGCCGCGCGTCGAGAGGTATCTATGCACTATCTTCTCGGCTTCACCGCCCACCTCTTTGGCAGCGGCTATCGTTCCCCGCGCCAGAACTTCCCCGAACCCCTCCCGGTTGACAATCATGCTCATCAGTGTATTGATAAATTCCGGGGAGCCCACCTTGTTCACCGGCAGACCGGTCTGCGCTTCGGTCATCAGTCCGGCTTCGTGGCAGGCGTCAATCCATTCGACCATGCCGTGAATAATCGAGGTATCGATGCCGTAGCCGTCGCAGAGACGGGTCGCCAGCAGGTGAGATCCGTCCGACTTGCCGGAATATTTCAATACCGAGGCGGCGTAAAACTTGGATGCCTGGCACAGGGACTTATAACGCCGGTCGGTATCGACGTTATAAATCTGGCGTCCGCACCCGATGCCGCAGCCGTAGCAGACGTGCTCCCTGGTCAATCCCGGTATCGTCCACGGCGAGGGTATATCGGTATGGGGCCTTATACTTCTTATCTTTTCCGCCAGCTCCTTCAGTTTGTCCGGATGGGCGGCCCTGGGCCGATGCTTATTCGAGGAGACGATGATGGCTTTCAGGTTCTTGGAGCCCATCACCGCGCCCAGACCGCCTGAGCCGGAAGCGCCTTCATCGGTGAAAACGGTGGCGTAGGGTATCAGTCTTTCGGCAGCAGGACCGATGGTGAGAATACTCACATTTTTCCCGTATTCTTCTTTAAGCGTGTCGATTACTTCGAAAGTCGTCTTTCCCCAGAGAGATGAAGCGTCCTTAAACTCGATATTACCGTTGTTGATAACAACACTGGTGGGCTTTTCCGCTTTGCCCCGGACCGCCAGGGCGTCATAGCCGTTGAATTTCAGGAAAGCCCCCCACCTCTCCCCCAGGTTGCAGTAGTTGAAGGACTCTCGGTCGCCTTCTATAGATTTTCCACAGACTTTCCACCGGAAGCCGGCAAATCCGGGGAATCCGGATACCGGGCCGCTGGCGCATATCAGGCTGTTTTCCGCGTCGTAGGCTCTGGTCTGGGGAGGCACCATGTCCCAGTAAAGCTTGGCGGCAATGCCGTGTCCCCCGATGAATCGTTGGGAATAATCGGAGGTAGGGCTTTTGATTATATCTTGATTGGATAAATCTATCTTTAGAATATTTCCTGCGTAGCCGAATTCGGTCAAGTTGAACCTCCAGATGGTATGTTCCCCGTGGATATTTATCACCGATATCCTGAAAAAAGTGAGTTGCACGGGGATATTATTAGATGATTATACGGGTGTAATCCTCACTAGTAAGGAGTAATCAGGTGATTTTTTCCAGGAACTGCTGTACCTGGAAGTCCCATTCCCGGGAGACTATATCTACCGATGTTTTATTATCTACAGGTTTCACAGTAATGGCCACGCTGCCGCCGCCTCCTTCGAAATAGGCGTGGTTTTTATAGTTTTCCTTTACTTCCAGACCATAGCCCTCGGGACCGAAGAAAGCTACCGCTTCCTCGATGGTTTTTTCCGGACTGAGCTTGGTGGTTACCTCTAATCTTATCATCAATATCCTCCTTTAATAACAGGGCATAAAAACAAATACGGATAATCCCGTAATGAACAAACCTATATTATCACAATCGACGCTTTATGGGTAATTATATAACGCGCAGTATTATTTCACAGCATCAAAATATATTCAAAAAATATCCGAAATATTCTCCGTGTTTGAGCCTGCCGCAGGCTTTACGGCCAGGCGAAAAAACGTTAAAATGGAATGTAACAGGGCTTCCCATCCGTTAATAGTGTTTTAAATAAAAGTTTGATTTACAGGCTGTAGTTTTGGAGAAAAAAGTCCTTGATTGGTTACTAGAAGGTCCTGCCTGGCTGAAATACGCCGTACAACTACAGCTACTCGATGAAAACCCGGATATAGAGTCGGTACGGGAGGATAGCGCTATTAAGGGGCTAATCAGCCGGTTGGGTGACAGCAATTACGGTATTCCCGCCTTGAAAAACGGGAGGGTGCATTATACGGAGACCGGCAAAGCCTACTGGGACCTCTTCATCCTGGCCGATATCGGGCTGACCTTTAAAGACCTTTCGCTGGAAACACTGGCCGAGGATATCTTCCGTTTTCAAAGACAGGACGGTTCTTTCGTCATTCCCCCTAACGTACAGGATAGCTACTTCTGCATGTCGGCTATCCTTATTTCTTCTTTGGCCAGGATGGGTTACCGGGACGACCCGCGGGTGGAAAAATACATCCGCCTGGCGCTGAATTCGCAATCGAATGACGGCGGCTGGTACTGCCATTATTTTGGGTATGATCCTGATGTCGAGTCGTGCCCCATGGATAATCTCAACCTCCTTATGTTGCTAGGGCAGTACGAAAATCAGCGGGAAAATCCCAAGCTGAACGGCGCTATCGACAGCCTGCTGGAGCACTGGGAGAACCGACTTCACCTCCACGGTTTCGGCATCGGCCGGCGCTTTCGGAGTCTGCAGTACCCGGCGGTTAAATACGGGATTCTGCGGGTTCTGGATGTCCTGTCACTGTTTCCCTATGCCGTCGACAGCCGTTCCTTCCGGAGCATGGTGGATTTAGTTGAACAAAAAGCGATCGACGGGAAATATACCCCTGAAATTATTAATGGCGCTTACACTGATTTTGATTTCGCGCAAATGGAAAAGCCGAGTCGGTGGCTTACTTTCCTGGTAAACCGGATAGAAAAACGGGCGGAACAGAACTGAAGATAATAGACTAGCCGGAGAAAGGTAACTGTATTGTATCGTATTAAGGTAGCGGTCAAAGAAGGATACTCCGACCCCCGCGCCGAAGGACTGGAAAAGGATATCCTCGACCTGGGCATCACCGCGGTCAGCCGCGTCAGGGTCAGTGATATCTACATGCTGGACGGGGATATCTCGGCCGATGAGCTGGAGGCAATCTGCCGCGAGCTTCTTACCGACACCATCGTCGAGGAATATTCATCCGAAGAGACCGCGGTTCCCGCCGGCGCCAGGCTGGTGGAAGTGGCCTACAATCCCGGCGTCATGGACCCGGTTGAAGAGAGCGTCCGCAAGGGCATTACCGACCTCGGGGTGACCGGACTGAAGGCTGTCAGGACGGCCAGTAAATACCTTCTCTGGGGTGATATCTCGGAAGAAGTACTGCAGTCCATCTGCGATAAGCTCCTCGTTAACAGCGTGGTACAGCATGTCGTCTCGGAAAAAGAGGCGGTATCCCTGCGTTCGGCCACCTATAACTTCTCCCTGGAGAACATCGATATCCGAACCATGGACGATGCCGCCCTGATGGACCTGAGCAACAACCGTTTCTGGCTGAACCTCAGCGAGATGAAAATAATCCAGGACTATTTTGTAAAATTGGGTCGTCCGGCTACGGATATCGAACTCGAAACCCTGGCACAGACATGGTCGGAGCACTGCATCCACAAAACTTTCAAAGCCAGGATAACGCTGGGCGATGAGATAATCGATAATCTGATGAAGACCACCATCATGAAAGTCACCGGCGAATTAAATAAACCGTGGTGCCTTTCGGTTTTCAAAGATAACGCCGGCGTTATCGACTTCGACGGGCGATATGCGGTCTGCTTCAAGGTGGAAACGCATAACCATCCTTCGGCGGTGGAGCCTTACGGCGGCGCCGCCACCGGGATAGGCGGTGTCATCCGCGACCCGCTGGGCACGGGGATGGGTTCCAAGCCGAT
>DAOUER010000019.1:0-2387 GCA_034430375.1 Dehalococcoidales bacterium | reverse complement strand
CATTACTATCCAGGAGATAAAGCATCACCCGTCCGACCCTGGCTTCCCAAGCACGCAACCACAGGGCGCCGCCGGGAAAGTCTATCATTACTCGAAGCCATTCCCCATCTTGATTGCGAACCGGCATAATCGGAAGCTGCCCGGGGTCGTTGTATGGGTAAGACTCGGTCTGGTCCCCACGGGCATCGACCGCTTGGCGGAAATAGCCCTGCTGGTATAGAAGGCCCACTCCAATTACAGGAACGCCCAGGTCGCTCGCCATCTTGAGATAATCTCCTGCCAGAATCCCGAGACCGCCCGAGTAAATCGGCAAGGCTTCAGTGAGTCCATACTCCATGCTGAAGTAGGCTACTTTTAGTGTCGATTGAGGATGCGTCTGTTGAAACCAGGCCTTTTCTCCTATCGCCTCGCGATGTTCTTCCACAAGTTTGTCCATCAGTCCCCGGAAAGTGGAATCGGTCGCCAGTGCTTTAAGACGATTCGATTTAACCGTTTGAAGCATGAGCCATGGGTTAGAGGTCATACTCCATCCTTCCGGGTCAATATATTTCCATAGCTTGTCAGCGGCGTGATTCCAGGACCAGCGAAGATCAATGGCCAGTTCGGCGAGACCTTCTAAACCTTGTGGCAAGGGAGGCAGCAGATAATAGCTGGATACAGTCATGATAGTCTCCTCACTGTTTATGCTTACCAGGGACTCTTAGCACATTCTTAGGCCTCAGGATATTTTCATTCTCACGGCCGGCAGCGAAATCGCTGATATTTTGAATGGTCGTCTCGGCGATGATGGCCATAGCCTCCTTCGTAAAGAAAGCTTGATGGCCGGTGACAAGCGCATTGGGGAATGTCAGGAGCCGCTCGATCACATCATCAGGAATAATCTCGTCAGAAAGGTCTTCATATAGAATATGCGACTCCTCCTCATAAACGTCAAGACCGACCGCTCCCAGGCTGCCTTTTTTTAGGGCACGGATAAGAGAACGGGTATCCACCAGGGCTCCACGGCTGGTATTAATGAGCATAGCTCCCGGTTTCATGTAAGAGAGGTTCTCAGCGTTAATCAAATGGCGGGTCTCAGGTGTTAATGGAAGATGTAAGCTGACAATATCGGCCTTACTTAATAACTCCTTGAGCGGGACATAGCGGACCCCCAGTTTGGTGCATTCCGGATTCTCAGTCACATCATAGGCCAGGAGAAGGCAGCCGAAACCATGCAGAATGCGGGCGAGCACGCTGCCTATTTTCCCGGTGCCAACAATGCCAATTGTTTTGCCATGCAGTTCAAAACCAATTAACCCATCGAGCAAGAAATTCCCTTCTCGAACTCGTGTAAATGCCCGGTGGATCTTGCGGTCTAAGTCAAGCATCATGCCGACGGCGAACTCGGCCACTGCGTAGGGGGAGTACAGTGATACCCGCATGATAGTCATGCCCAGTTCTTCGGCTGCCTTGAGATCAACGTTGTTGAAACCAGTTGCCCGCAAGGCTACGAGCCGTGTGCCGCCATCAGCCAGCTGCTTGATTACTCTCTTGCTTAGAATATCATCAACAAAGCAGCAGACAGACGGATATTGCCGGGCTAAGACGGTTGTACTTTCTTCAAGCCGAGCTTCAATAAAATTGAGTTCGTGTTTGTTTTGACTAGCCGCCTTAAGGAATTCCTTATCATAAGAACGTGTGCTATAAACGAGCACTTTCATAATCGCCTCCTCAACTACAAAACCCATCGCTGGACATGGACACCGTATTTAGAGATCTAACCGTTCAATTATATCAAGTAAGCGTCTCGAATATCCGAACTCGTTGTCATACCAGACTTGAAGCTTAACCATGCTCCCCTGCACCACCTGCGTGGAAAGGGCATGAACGATGCCGGAATGGGTATCACCAATAATATCGGCTGATACCAGATCCTCTTCAGTGTATCCGAGGATACCCTTCAAGGAACCTTCGGCAGCTTTCTTGAAAGCGGCATTGACCTGCTCCACTGTGACGGATTCCTTCAGATCGGCGACGATATCAGTGATAGCACCATCGGGAATCGGTGCTCGGATAGCCAGAGCTCGAAGCCTGTCCTTGAGTTCAGGAAGCACTAACGTAGTTGCAACATCCGATCCGGTAGTGCTGGGAACCAAAGATACAGCCGCAGCCCGTCCTCTATTCCGTTTCTTATCTGGCCTGTCCACAAGCGCTTGACTGGCCGTATAGGCGTGAACAGTGGTTGCCATTGCCCGCTCGACGCTAAAAGTGTCTATGAGTACTTTGAGCGGCGGAGCCAGTGAATTTGTGGTACAGGAAGCCATCGAGATCACACGGTGGCTTTTGGGATCAAATTTATTTTCATTTACGCCGACAACGAGTGTGATGTCAGAATCGGGAGCTGGTGC
>DAOUER010000018.1:0-2769 GCA_034430375.1 Dehalococcoidales bacterium | reverse complement strand
ACCGCATGACGAATTATGCTATCTATCGAATTGCTGAGACGATTAGGGTACTACTTTTTCTCACCCTGTCCATCATGGTTTTCAATTTTTACCCGGTGACGGCTATCATGATAGTCTTGCTGGCGATACTCAACGACGGCGCTATACTCTCCATTGCTTATGACAACGTCCGCTACTTTAACCGACCAGAAACCTGGAACATGCGGTCAGTATTGGCCATAGCGACAGTGCTGGGTATTGTTGGCATGGTTCAGTCATTCGGTCTCTTTTACCTGGGTGATAGCGTTTTCCACCTGAGTCGGGAGACCATTCAGTCCCTGATATATCTGAAGCTTTCGGTGGCAGGCCATCTGACTGTTTTTGTAGCCCGTACGCGAGGTCCTTTCTGGTCCGTGAAGCCGGCACGGATTCTAGTGGTAGCGGTAGTAGGAACACAACTGGTGGCTACGTTCATCGCCGTATACGGGCTGTTTATGGCTCCATTAGGCTGGGCTTGGGCAGGAATCGTCTGGGCTTATGCTTTGGCATGGTTCTTTGTCAATGATCGAGTGAAACTCTTAGCATACAGGATATTTGACCGGCAACATACAGGCTGGTTTGGTAAAAGACATCAGTTAGCCGAGTAGCTTATCAAGGTATGAGGCAGATCAGATGAGCAATGATAAAAAGGTAGAAGATCGTTATACAAGAGTATTTGGTGCCTACGATATTCGCGGTATTGTCGGTGACGATTTGGACAGTGCAACAATCATGGCGATTGCCCGTGCCTATGGGGACTACATTTGCCCGAAGGAACCTGGGAGTTTCCTTATTGGCCATGATGGCCGCTGGAGTTCACCGGCACTGGCCGAGGCGGTAAGCGTCGGCCTCCGTGAGTCAGGCCATCGAGTAACCCATATAGGTCTTTCCAGTACCCCGATAGTCTACTGGTACGGGGCTGAAGGTGGCTTTGACGGTTCTATTGCCATAAGTGCCAGCCACTTGCCGGCAGAGTATAACGGCTTGAAGCTATGTCAACGTGATGCGCTACCCCTGAGCGGTGAGCATGGCTTACCTGAGATTGAGGCGATGTCACGAAAGACGCCGAAACAGTCAGGACGACCAAGCAGTGAATTGCTGGCATTTGCTTCACCTCTGAGTCAATACATCGCGCATATCCGGTCAAGGCTGAAGCCGGCAAGGCCTCTCAGAATTGCCGTCGACGCTGGCAATGGCATGGGAGGCATTAGTGCCGAGGCGCTTTTTTCACCTTTTGACACGGTAGAGTTGTGGCGGCTGAGCTTCCATCCAGACGCCTATTTTTCGGGACGCTCTCCCAACCCATTGGAAGAAGGAGCCCTTGATCGGCTTTCAGAGACTGTTAAGAAAAGGAAACTCGACTTTGGCCTCGCCTTCGACGGAGATGCCGACCGGGCAGTTGTGGTGGATGAACGAGGCGAAATGGTGCCCCCTGATACGCTGGGAGGGTTGATTGCCTTGCACTTCCTTAAGGATAATCCCGGTGCTGTTATACTCTATGACTTGCGAACGTCCCGGGCGGTGACTGAACTGATTGAGGCGGCAGGAGGGAGGCCGATACGTAGCCGTGTCGGGCATGCATTCATCAAACGTGCCATGCGGGATAATCACGCTATCTTCGCCATGGAGCTTTCGGGGCACTATTACTACTCAGATCTACATTACACTGACAACGGACTGCGTACACTTGTTGAATTGATAAACATTGTCTCAGCAGAAGAAAAACCGCTTTCCGAACTGATCAAACCGTTCCGGCTTTACCCTACAAGTAGCGAAATAAACCTGAAGGTTACTGACCAAAAAAGAATCCTCGCAGCATTGGAAAACAAATATCGCGACGGGCACATTGATCACCTTGATGGTCTCTCGGTAGACTATCCCGATTGGTGGTTCAATGTCCGTTCTTCCCACACCGAATCAATACTACGCATAAACATAGGCGCCACTAAAAAGGCGCTCCTCCTGGATAAACGGAAAATTCTGTTAGTAGATATCGAGAATATCAGTAAGGGTTTTCGTGGGCAGGATGACAGATGAGGAGACAATTATGAAAGTACTCGTTTATAGCGCACGTCCTTATGACAAGAAATTCCTTGAGGCGGCTAATCAAAAGAAACACGAACTACATTTTATTGAAGCTAGGCTTGAAGAAAGCACAATCGGCCTAGCTCAGCAATATCCGTCAGTTTGCTGCTTTGTGGACGATATTCTAAGCAAGAAAGTAATCAAACAGTTGTGGGATGGCGGCACACGACTCGTCGCCCTGCGTGCAACGGGTTTTAACAACGTTGATCTCAAGGCAGCCGAAGAACTAGGCATGACTATCATGCGAGTATCCCGTTACTCACCTTACGCAGTAGCCGAATTCACGGTTGGTATGATGCTTGCCTTAAGTCGCAAGATTCACCGGGCATACAATCGAGTACGTGAAGGGAATTTCCTGCTTGATGGGTTAGTCGGTTTCGAGTTGCACGGTAAGACCGTTGGGATTGTTGGCACCGGGAAAATAGGCAGCGTGCTTGCCCGGATTCTGCAGGGTTTTGGTTGCCCTCTCCTGGCCTATGATGTGACTGAGAACCCTGAATGCATCGATCTGGGAGTCAAGTATGTCCCGCTTAAGGAGTTATTGAACAGTGCCGATATTGTGAGCTTACATGCTCCATTAACACCTGAGACCCGGCATTTGATTAACACTGAGAATTTCTCATACATGAAACCGGGAGCCATGCTTATTAATACAAGCCGCGGAGC